>JAESSQ010000097.1 GCA_016764035.1 Gammaproteobacteria bacterium | reverse complement strand
TTAATGCGTATTTTTTGTAAAACCATAGGGTGCTCTTCAATGCCCTCAAAGTCTCCCGCATCACTTATTATCTGGTCACGACTAAAGAAACTAACATGTGGCACGCCAAACATAACAAGACCCATATATGGACTTTTACTCACCGCACCATCTTTACCTATTGCGTAAAGCACGACAGCTTGTGTGTTTAAATTTACTTTGGGGAAATCCTGCCCGCCAGCGGCCTCAAAAGATAGTAATGGCACATCTTCACCACGCCAACTCATATTTCCAAGAAGCCACCGAGGGGAATTTTCACTTTTTACCACTTCTTTAACAGAGATTATTTCGGCGACCAAAGCATTAGGTACGATTACATTTTCCTTACGTAGTGTAAAAATAACGCATTTAATAGATTGTGTATTTTCCGCCATTATTGATTCTCTTATCGCTCTAAATTCTGATATGTCTTATTTCAAAAACGTCATTCTTAAAAATCTGTGTGCAAAATTTGATTAATATTATGCAGCAGATCTTCTTCCTGGAATGGCTTACCTAAATATTGATTAACACCGATCTCTAACGCTTTTTCTTTATGCTTCACACCTGTTCTGGACGTAATCATTATGATTGGAAGATCTTTTAAGCGGTCATCATTGCGTACAAAACTTGCAACTTCAAAGCCATCCATTCTTGGCATTTCGATATCAAGAAGCATCAAGTCTGGCATGTTATCCTGCAACTGGCTGGTTGCATCAATACCATCTTTCGCAAGCATAACTTCAATACCATAACGCTTGAGCATTCGCTCTGTAATCTTACGGATAGTAATCGAATCATCGACAACCATGATTGTTTTAATCTCATTGTTAACAACTTCGTCAACGGTTTCTACTGGATCTTGTGGCGTGAATAAACTTTCGGCAGTAACCAGTGCTGACATTTCAAGAATCAACACCACTCGGCCATCAGCCAAAATTGTCGCGCCGGCAATACCTCGTACAGAACCTATCTGCATACCGACAGGTTTCACTACAATTTCACGGCGACCCATCATATTATCGACGTGCAAGGCGAAATGCTTCTCACCAACACGTACCAAAAGTACCGGAAACAACTGTAACTGTTTGGCATAGTCAGGCTGATTACCTGTTAATAAACCACCAAGATGTTTTAACTCAAACTCGATGTTATTAAATTCATAATGACTATTTTCACTGTCATAAAAACGTTGCAACTCATATCCTGTCATTCGTACAACGCCTTCGATACTAGCCAATGGCACTGCAAATAAATCATCACCTACAGTTACCAGTAATGCTTGATTGATGGCCAGTGTTAACGGTAGTCGAATATTAAATTTTGTGCCTTGTCCTTTAACAGTGTCGATGTCTAAAATACCACCGAGTTGCTTTATCTCACTATCGACAACGTCCATGCCAACACCACGGCCAGCGACTTGCGTGACGTGATCAGCCGTACTAAAACCAGACTGCAGTATAAATTGTAACGCATCATGATCGGACAGTACTGTGTCATGCGTTATCAACCCCATCTTGACCGCTTTATCTTTAACTTTATCCGCATCAATACCAGCACCGTCATCTTGTATATCAATGACCACATCGGTACCTTCACGAGCGACAGTTATCTTAATTTTACCAACTTCATCCTTGCCCGAAATTTTTCGCTGCTCAGGTTTTTCAATACCGTGTGCCACGGCATTACGTAGCATATGCTCCAACGGTGCTATGATTCGATCCAATACCGTGCGATCGACTTCACTGTTTTCACCGGCTATTTCAAGTTCGACATCTTTGCCAAGCTCGCGTCCAATCTGCCGAACGATTCTTCGTAATCGTGATGACAACCCACCGAAACGCACCATCCTGGTACGCATCAACCCTTCTTGTAAATCAGTACTAACGCGTGATTCTTGCACCAACAACGTTTCTGAATCACGCGTTATATCAATTAACGATTCATTAATATTATCCACGTCAGCAGCAGTTTCACTTAAACTTCTGGTCAATTGCTGCAGGGTCGAATACTGATCCATTTCTAATGGATCAAAACCAACATCATAATTATCGCTTTCAGTCTCATAGCCAGAGCGAATCTGAATCTCTGTTTCAATTTCAAGATTTCTTAATTGCTCTTTTAGACGAACCACGGTTTGTGTGAGCTCTGACAGGTTAAAACCGAAATCGGTTATTTGTTTACCCATACGCGCGTGATAAATATTTACCTCGCCGGCATAGTTAACTAAATTGTTTAAAAGATCAGCACGAACACGCACCTGTTCCTGGGTATCCTTAAAATTCACATCAGTGGCACGCTCGCCCCAATGTGGCATATCATTACCCGCTTTTTTTGGGTCTTCGATTACTTTTGTTGCCACTACATCCATAGCGGGCAAAAAGTCAGAAACATTTATATCTTCAAGCTCTTCATCATCGACGGCTTCTAATTCACTTAATTCGATATCAAAACGTTCAATGGCACGTTTTTCTATAAGCTCACCTCGCATCAGCATCTCTAAGCGATCATTCAATCCAACTACCGAAGTAAGTGGCTGGCGCTCTTTAACATCGGCCAGCATAGTTGTTAACGCATCCATTGATTCATGCAAAATATCAAATAACGCTTTATCTGTTTTAACGTTGTTCTCACTCACCATTACTACCAATGATTCGAGCGTATGCGTTAAATCGCCTATCGGACCCAGGTCCGCCATGCGTGCGCCGCCTTTCAATGTGTGCATATTGCGCTGTAACAACTGTACATGCTCTACAGAATTTGGCGTTTTTTTAATCTCGTTTAAGGTTACTTCACAGCTCTCTAATAGCTCCTCAGCTTCTTCAAGAAAGATATCAATCAATTCCTCATCGATATCACCATAAGCTAAGGTGACAGGCTGCTCGATTATCTGAATTGCGCTGTCACTTTCACTTTCGATTACAACATCATCATTTACCGTTTTATTAACATCAAACTCGATAACATTATTATCCGGTGACAAATCCATAATATCGACAGAAAAATCATCTTCATCACCTGCCACGTTATCGTCTTCATCAATAATAATTCTTTCGACAATTTCATCGTCTTCAGAAGGCGTAGTATCCTGCCAGGACTGCTGTAATTGAGCCTGTATTTCCTGCTGAACAATTTTATTTATTTTTTCAGACAACGATGTATTTTCTGCAGGTAAATTACCGTCAGCAACGCTAGACAACATATTACTTATACTTTGTTCTATTTCTTTAAATACGACGGTAACCTTATCGGGAATATCATGATTGCCACTTTCTTGCCGTATTTTTACGTATTTTTCAGCTGAGCCACTAAGCTCTGCAATAGGCTCCACTTGCGCTGTTCTGGCACTACCATATAACGTATGAAAAGCGCGTATAAGGCTCTTGTCGGCCTTTAACAGTGAACCATTCGACTCACACTCGCTAATTAACCCCCTAATAACTTCAACATACCCCTGACTTTCATCGTGGTATATTTTTAACAATACCGGGTCTATATCGAGCGTCGTTGCTGTTACATCGACGACGTCTTCATCAACAGCAACTTCATCGACAACTGCTTCATCGATTATTATTTCAAAGTCACCTGTGTATGAATCATCATTGGTCGCTGTTTGCGTTATTTCAACAGCATCTGACTTTTCTATTATTTCTTCTACTGTATTTTCTTCTTTAGCCGGACTTTCTTCATTAGACAACTGCTGTTCTTTTTCAAGTGTTATATCGGCTTCTTCAAATAGAATTATTTCTTCTTCTGCTGATTCTATTTCTTCAGCGACATCAAGCACGACCGTTTCTTCAATTACATCTTCAGCAGCAAATACATCGTCCTCGATAACGACTAGATCGGCAGACAGACTATCGAGAAAAACATATTCATCATGCGATAATTCAG
>JAESSQ010000096.1 GCA_016764035.1 Gammaproteobacteria bacterium | reverse complement strand
TTTGTCATACCGCATATCGCTTATAACTGGCAACTACAAAATAACAGTACGGTTGGCGTAAGCGTATACGGTAATGGTGGTATGAACACCGAATATAATGCAGCTGATACGCCTGATACGCCAGGTGGTAATGGTACATTTGTGTCAGGTACAACGGGCGTTAATCTAGAGCAACTGTTTATCAATGTTAGTTTTTCGAAAATGTTAAACGATAAACATGCATTTGGTGCGGGTTTAATTATTGCTGCACAGCGTTTCAAAGCACAAGGCCTGGATAGTTTTGCTCCCTTTTCTCTCGATCCAGCTAATTTGTCTGGTAACAGAAGTTCCACCTCAATGGGCGCCGGTCTTAAGATTGGTTATCAGGGAGAAGTAGAGCCGGGAATGCGTGTAGGCGTAAGCTGCCAATCTAAAATTAGCATGGGCGAGTTTGACGAGTATAAAGGCCTGTTTGCCGAAGGCGGTGATTTCGATATTCCTTCCACCTATAACATTGGTGTTTCATTTGATGTAGGTTCATCTGGCGTTATCGTAGCTGATATTCAACGAATTAATTATACCGATGTTAAGGCTATATCAAACTCTGTTACGCAGTTAATTAATGGCTCCTGTCTACCGGGTCCGCCTGCTGGTCCAGGTCCAGTTGGAGGTGCAGGTTGTTTAGGCGGTGCTAATGGTGCCGGTTTTGGTTGGGAAGATATAACAATATATAAAATTGGTTATCAAATTGACCTGGGTGAGCATACGCTTCGTGTAGGTTACAGTCATAGTGATCAACCGATTCCAGATGATCAAACATTGTTTAATATATTGGCGCCTGCCGTTATTGAAGAGCACTTTACTGCCGGTTGGACGATGAACATTGGTAGCGATCAAGAATTTAATCTTGCTGCGATGTATGCACCTGCAAAATCTGTTAAGGGTGATAATCCATTTGATGGTGGTGCAACACAAATTGAAATCGAAATGACACAGTGGGAAATTCAGGCAGGATGGGCTTGGAAGTACTGAGTTGGCTATTGATTTTGTAAAATAAAAAAGACCCCTTATAAGGGGTCTTTTTTGTCTGAGTTATGCGTTTTTTTACGTAATGGTGAACGGGTTATTTTGGTGCTTAGGTGTTAGACGTTTGATAGTGATAATTAAGCATAAGTTCTTACCAATGAATATTTGGAGTAAATACAATGTTAAAAATTAACAGAAATATATTTGTGGCTGCAGCAGCGATTGTGATGAGCCTGCTATCGTTTATAGCGAATGCCGAGGGTGAAATGAAACCATTCTTTTTAGGTTCAACTGCTACGGGTGGAGTGGTCGATAAAGTAGTCGATGTCAAAAAGTCGTTAACGGACAATGGTTTTGAGATAATAGGCGAGTATTCGCCATATGCATCGGCGCATATTATCATCGTTACTAATGATGGTCTGAAAAAAGCAGCAGCTTCTCATGACCGTGGTGGCTATATTGCAGGCCAGCGTATTGCGATAACAAAAGTTGCTGATCAGGTTCAGATAACCTACACGAACCCTACCTATATGGCTGCGGCTTATCATGTGAAAGATGATGTTTCACCGGTAACCAGTGCCCTGAATGCTGCTTTAGGCGCAATTAAGGAATATGGCCCTGAGGAAGGTTTGAATGCAGATGATATTGCTGATTACCACTACACTTTTGGCATGGAGTATTTCGATGACCCCTATGGTTTAGCAGAATATGACAGTTATGAAGAGGCCGTGGCTGCGGTAGAAACAGGTCTGGCTGCGAACGCAGGTGGTACCACGAAGGTTTTCCGTATTGATGTTCCTGGTGCAAAGCAAACGATTTTCGGTGTTGGTTTGTCATCTGCCAGTACCGGTAATAAATACATGGATGATACCTTCATTATGTCAGAAGTTGACTTCAAAACAACACGCTCAACCGCGCATCTTCCGTATGAAATACTGGTGACAGGGTCAACGATAGAAGCGTTACACGCACGTTTTCGTATTGCCATAAATTTCCCTGACTTAAGCATGATGGGTTCAAATAGCTTTATGAACATTATGCCGACACCTGATGCAATTAAAGCGTCTTTGACTAAGGCAGCGGGTGGCGAAGAAGATGAGGAAGAATACTAGAATGCATGGCCTGTGCTTTTAGTAAATGTGAACCTTTTTTAGTTAAAAAGCTCTGGATTTTTCAGAGCTTTTTTCGTATGGCTTTAATAATGCGTTTGAGGCGAGTTTGATTTTTACGCCATGTGTGAAATTGTGCGTGAAATTTGCCTGATAACCGTTTAGAATGCACGGTTCGCCTGACAGGCAGAGATTTTTTAGCAGGTAAAAGCCTTTGATTTACAAATGCTTTTACCTGCATTATAGAGAGAAAGAAAGAACCGTGGAATTAACTGGCGCAGAAATAATTATTGAATGCTTGAAAGCCGAAGATATCGATTACGTTTTCGGTTATCCGGGCGGTGCAGTATTGCATATATATGATGCTTTTTATAAGCAAGATGCCGTGCAACATATCCTTGTCCGTCATGAACAGGGCGCTACGCATGCCGCCGACGGCTATGCTCGCTCTACAGGTAAGCCCGGTGTGGTACTGGTAACGTCAGGCCCAGGTGCAACCAATGCCGTTACCGGTATTGCAACCGCTTACATGGATTCGATTCCGATGATTGTTATCACCGGTCAGGTACCTTATCACCTGATAGGTAATGATGCTTTTCAGGAAGTTGATTCTGTGGGTATTACACGTCCTATTGTTAAGCACAATTTTTTAATTAATAATGTCAATGATATCGCCGAGACCTTTAAGAAAGCCTTTTTTGTAGCAACGACAGGTCGACCAGGGCCAGTCGTTATCGATATTCCAAAAGACATTACCGCTGAAAAAGCCATTTTTGAATACCCTTCAGAAGTTGAAATGCGCTCATACAACCCAACGGTAGTAGGTCATACGGGTCAGATAAAACGTGCGGTGAAATTGATCAAGCAAGCTGAGCGGCCGATGATCTATACCGGTGGTGGCGTCATCTTAGGTAATGGTTCCGAGCAGTTACGTACCTTTGTACGTAGTCTGGGTTACCCTATCACGCAGACATTGATGGGTCTGGGCGCGTTTCCTGCTAGCGATTCTTTGTCGTTGGGAATGCTGGGCATGCACGGAACCTATGAAGCCAATATGGGTATGCATCATTGTGATTTATTGATTGCAATTGGCGCACGATTCGATGACCGAGTTACCGGTAATCTCGAAAAATTCTGTCCAGAGGCAAAAATCATACACATCGATGTAGACCCAGCTTCGATCTCGAAAAATGTGAAAGTGGATGTGCCTATTGTCGGTGAGGTCACGCAAGTGCTTGATGCGGTCAATGCCTTATTGGCTAAATCTGACGAGTCGAACAATGCAAAAGCCATCGAAAAATGGTGGCAGCAGCTTAACGAATGGCGTGCGCTAGATTGCCTAAAATACGATACCACTAGCGGCACCATTAAGCCTCAGTTTGTTGTCGAAGAATTATTTAAAGTGACTAACGGTGATGCATTTGTTACATCGGATGTTGGTCAGCACCAGATGTTTGCTGCGCAATATTATGGTTTTGATAAACCACGTCGCTGGATTAATTCTGGCGGGCTTGGCGCCATGGGCTTTGGTCTGCCTGCTGCCATGGGTGTGCAACTAGCGCACCCGGATGATGCCGTTGCTTGTATTACGGGTGAGGCTAGCATCCAGATGTGTTTGCAAGAGCTATCAACCTGTAAACAGTATTCATTACCATTAAAGATAATTAATCTAAATAATGGGTATATGGGCATGGTGCGACAGTGGCAGGAGTTTTTCTATGAAAAGCGTTACGCCATGTCGTATCTCGACGCTTTGCCCGACTT
>JAESSQ010000095.1 GCA_016764035.1 Gammaproteobacteria bacterium | reverse complement strand
GCGCCCATGTAAACGATACATTCCATACCGAATCGTGCAGCCACCGTAGCCGATGCCACACCATGCTGACCGGCACCCGTTTCAGCAATAATACGGTTCTTACCCATCATTTTCGCCAATAAACCCTGGCCAATGGTATTGTTTATTTTATGTGCACCGGTGTGATTTAAATCTTCACGTTTTAGAAATATCTGTGCGCCGCCTACCTGCTGCGTTAAACGCTCTGCAAAATACAGTGGACTTGGTCGACCAACATAATGAGCAAGGTCAAGATCAAACTGTTTTTGGAACGCTTTGTCTGTTTTAGTTTTTTCGTAAGCATCACGTAACTCATCCAACGCCTGCATTAACGTTTCCGAAGCAAACACACCCCCGTATACGCCGAAGTGGCCATGCTCATCTGGCATTGCAGAATAATCTACTGATGCCGACTTTTTATTTATAGATTTATCATTCAACTGTGTCATAACTGTATTTTTTATTTATTCAATAACTAATGGGTTAAATAGCAACCTGTTGCATGAAGGCTGCCACTTTATTTTTATCTTTGATGCCTGGTGAGCTTTCCACACCACTACTTACATCAACAGCGTAAGGCTGCACTTGCTTAATCGCCACGTTTACATTTTCTGGTGTTAAGCCACCTGCCAATATGATAGGTGTATCCATGGTTGCCATTGATGTCCAGATAAAGGCTTCACCCGTGCCACCTGCTTCTCCAGGTGCATGCCCATCCAGCAATAGTGCTTTGGCAGATGGATATTTTTGTACGTATGCAGACAAAAACTGTTGATTACATGCCGCGCCTTTCATACCCAAAGCCTTGATATAAGGTCGATTGAATTGTTCACAGTACTCAACGGTTTCACTGCCATGAAACTGGAGAAGATCAATATCAACTGTCTGTAATATGGTTTTAACCATGTGCGTATCAGCATCTTTAAATAGAGCAACACAAGTAACAAAGACTGGAAGCGTCTGACTGATTTCTGCAGCTATCTCTGCATTTACAAAACGTGGGCTTTTATCATAAAAGACTAATCCGATAGCATCGACACCTGCATCAACGACAAGCTGTGCATCTTCGCAACGGGTAATACCGCAAATTTTAACACGTGTACGCATAGGCAATTTAACTCTGAATAATCAACTTGTTTATTTAATTAATGATGGGCAACCAGCCACTTATCGGCAAGCCATACTCCGCTGGGTATTCTACATTAATCAGATACAAACCGGCGGCTTGAGCGGTCATGCCTGCTTTTTTTCTATCTAAACCTGATAATACTTTCTGCATCCATTCTACTGGCTGCTCACCTCGACCTATCACCATTAGCGTACCCATGATATTTCGTACCATATGATGTAAAAACGCATTTGCTTTAAGGTCGAGTATTACATAATCACCTGCACGTTTAATCGTGATGCTCTGCATTTCACGCACTGCATGCTTTGCCTGACATTTCGATGAACGAAACGCAGAAAAATCGTGTTTGCCACGTAGCGCCTGTGCGGCAGCATGCATCTTTTTCTCATCGAGTAAGTCATATGACCAGGAAACATTATGCTGAAATACGGCTGAGCGAGTTTTTCGATTAAACAAGATGTATCGATAACTGCGTGAAATCGCGCTGAAACGCGCACTAAAGTCATCACTCACTTCACGCGCCCAGTGAATTGATATATCACGCGGTAAGTTTGTATTACCACCTAACATCCAGGCTTTTAATTGTCGATGTACCGATGTGTCGAAGTGTACCACCTGACCTGTAGCGTGCACGCCTGTATCTGTACGGCCTGCACAGGTTAATCGAACCGGCTCATTTGCAACTTTTGATAATGCCTGTCCCAACGCGCCCTGTACGGTTCGGGTGCCCTGTGACTGTAACTGATAACCACTGAATAAACTGCCGTTGTATTCAATACCCAAAACTATTCTTTTACTTGTCATGCATAGACCAAATTTAATAGAACCAATACGGTAGCGTTAGCTCGCCTTCCAGGGATACTCTGCTAATGTGTGTAAATAAAAACGCCAGTCTAGTTACAGACTGGCGTTTTTTATTTTACAGCAGTTTGGATAATAATGGCTAAAGCTAAATCACGCTAAGAAACCTCTAATCCATGTTCGCCATCAACTCATTTGCTTCCTGTTTTTGCTCATCGTTTCCATCAGCAAGCACCTCTGCCAATATCTCTTTCGTTCCTTCATGATCGCCCATATCAAGATAGGCTCGCGCCAAGTCGAGTTTTGTACTTATTTCATCCACATCATCCAAGTTGGACAGGTCAAAATCGTCTTCATCATCTTCTTCCAAAGATGCCACTTCGGTTTCTTTTATTTCTTCAACTTCATCTAACTCTGATTCTACCTCTGTCTCAACGGTTTCAGTCTCAGCTGCATCGTCATCATCCAGACCCATATCAAAAGCAGCGGCTTCTTCTGTCAAATCTAAAGATATCTCTTCATCATCCAGGTCCAGCCCTATCCCTGCTTCAATATCAGCATCCAGATCAAGCACTATCTCTGATTCAGAGTCCTCTGCAATATCGGCACTAATATCAAGCACTATTTCTTCTTCGGTATCTGCAGATAAATCCGCGACCTCATCATCAAGGCCGAAATCGAGGTCAATATCCCCTATATCTTCGATAATTTCTGTATCTTCAGCATCAAGTATTTCATCAAGACCAATGTCCACGCCAGTTAGTTCCAGGCTTTCTTCTTCGTCATCAGCTTCATCTTTAATTTCGATATCAAGTTCAGACGCATCAATATCCAGTGCAAACTCATCTTCCAAGTCTGTTAGTTCTTCAACGGCACCTGCATCACTCAGGTCAAATTCTAATTCTTCAACAGGTTCCAAAATATCATTACTGTCGCTTTCTACTTCATCATCAAGTGTTAAGTCCAGATCAGATAATTCGGTTTCATCACCGTCAGAACCTAAATCGAAATCCATTTCTGGTGTTTCTGGCGTTGACGCAATACCTACTTCGTCTACACCAACCATACTGCCCTGGAACATCGGGTTATCAGCACATAAATCCTGCCCCATACCAACAACTTTTTTCCAGGTCGATGAATCATCACTAACACGCGTTTGTATATCACCCGCAACACTTACAAAAGCAGCTGCATTTTTACTCGCATAATGCGTCTCTGCCAGTTTTACGCGATAATCGTCACGATCTGGATTATCTTTTATTGCCTGGGTAAGCAAATCTTCCGACTGTTGATAAATGCCATAAGCCAAATACACATCAGCCTCAGCAATAACATCGTCACGAGATTCTTCCTCCGACTCTGATTCAGCCTCTGTAATTATTGTATCGTCAGCTGAATCCAGGATCATAGTTGCTTCAGAATCAAAATCGTCTTCCACAATATTGTCTTCATCGCTCACGATGGTTGTTAACTCTTCTGCGTCTTCAACTTCTTCGGCAATATCATCGGCGATGCTTTCCATATCATCGACAGTATTGACGACTGCTGGCGTCGTTTCCTGCTTGGTTGTTTTACGTCGCTTAACAATATATCCAATCAGCGCTGCAAGCAGCAGCAAAAAACCACCGGCCGCGGCGAACTGCATTGGGTTGCTCATGAATTGTGTCAGTAACCCGTCTGGCTCCTTATCTGTAATCAAACGATCAAGTTCAGGCTTGGTTGCAGTGTTCTCGTCTTTTTCTTTTGCTGCCTTATTCTGCGTAGATGCATCTTCATCAACCACAGCAGCATCAGCAACGGAGTCATCAACAAAAAGTGCCTCTTTGTCAGTATTCTCTGCGTCCAGCTGACCTTCGGCTTCCATGTCAGCGTCTGTTACATCTTGTTCTGCTTCAATAGCAGCATCTGTAGACATAGCTTCAGACGCTTCAGTATCAGTAGCGTCCAATTGAGAATTTTCAGCGCTGGTATCGGCATCATCAGCCATGTCTTTATCATCAGGCATTCCTAGCGACTGCACCTGAGCCAGCTCTGTATCCTCTATCGAGAGCATGCCTTTCATCTTTTCGACATGTTGCTGTAAAGTAGCCACACGTTGTTGCAGAGCTTCTTTTTCAACAAGCTCGGTTTCAACTCTTTCTCTTGCAAATGCCAGTTCTGCTCTTAGCTCTTTTGCGTTCATCTGCGTTGGATCTTTGCCACTCACCGATGAACTACCCGAACCAGCACTTACGATTTCCAAATAAGCATCATCCTCAGCTTTAGCATTATCGTCTGCACCTGACCCGGCCGTTTTCTGGCCATCGTCCTTCATCGCGGAAACAGGTTGGCCGCCTGACTGGGATTGCTGGTACTGGCGCCATAGTGCTGCCTGCTCTTTAACCAGAGCTAGTGCATCGGCATTACTGATTGAGGTTATTTGGTTGTAATCCGGTACGCGTAATATATAACCGCGTTTTAAGCCATTTACATTCTCATTAATAAAGGAATCCGGGTTTGAGCGCAGCATCGCGACCATCATCTGAGGTACGGTGACACTTTGATCTGGACGCATAGCATCTGCCAGGCTCCATGCAGTATCACCTGCTTTAATCTTATAACTACCCGCAGGTTGGTTTATTATGCTTTGCTGTTGCAAAACCGGTGCCGGTACCCATTTTGTTTGAACTTGTGCCGCTTGTACCGGCACCGGTTGACTCACTGGAGCTTGCGTTACAACAGTCGGTCTGGATGAAAGTGACGCACCAGGCGTGACCGCTGGTGTGGCAACATTATTTGAATTACTAGCATTGGGACGGAAATCGGTATTTGTCGGAGCACTCTCAACAACGTTTGAGGTAGCACTCGCTGACTGTGTCATGAATACAGGAGGATCTAGCAATACTGTGTATTCTCGTAACAAATGCCCGTTAGGCCAATCAATTTCAACCAGGAAATTTAAAAAAGGCTCACGAATCGGGCTACTAGAAGAAACCTTAATGTAAGGAACACCATCAACTATTTCTGATTTAAAACGTAAATCATTTAGCGAATATGGACGATCTAAACCAGCGCGCGAAAATTGTTTTCGAGATGCCAACTTTATGATAATAGTTTCAGTATCTTCAGGCGACGCAGACAGTAACTCAATGTCTGCATTTAGTTTTTGATTTAGAGCAGAATTTACTTCGATCTCACCCAGACCAAGCGTAAAACCCAGGTTTGGTATTAATAACGCCGCGGCAACGATAGCCCCAAGTAATTTACGAGCTGGCCGTTTTTGAACTGGCAATTTACGCACTGGTGAGTCCCCTATTCATCTCGTCGCCACTGGTAATAATGTTTTTTAGCCACATTAACGACCTGTTTCGACCATGATTTATTCTTATTTTTCAGCGTTAGGCAATTCCATTAATTAGCTAAAAAAATCAGGTCTAGACCACATCCATTAAATGGCCAAACCTGATAAATAAGCAAAATCTCGTGTAACTGCAATCTACTGAAGTTTATTGTTAACAATACACATTAAATGTGCAAATACAACTATAGGTTATAAATACTGTTTTATCAAAATCTCAGCAATTTGCACGCTATTTAATGCGGCGCCTTTACGTACATTATCGGAAACCACCCACATGTTCAGACCGCGCTCATGTGAAATATCTTCACGGATACGACCTACATACGTTGCGTCATTTGATGCACCTTCAGTAACAGCCGTTGGGTAACCACCATCTTCTCGCTCATCCAACACCTGAACACCATCCGCTTTGGATAATAATTCAGTGGCTTTTTCAGCGGTAATTTTTTCTCTGGTTTCGATATGCAGCGCTTCAGAGTGACCATAGAAAACAGGCACGCGTACCGCGGTCGGGTTCACCATGATGTTTTCATCTTCGAAAATTTTGCGTGTTTCCCACACCATTTTCATTTCTTCTTTGGTGTAGCCGTTATCCATAAAAACATCAATCTGAGGTAACACATTAAACGCATTTTGCTTTGGGTAGACTTCACATTTCATCGGTTTGGCATTAAGTAATCTCGCCGTCTGACCGGCGAGTTCTTCAATAGCTTCTTTACCAGTACCCGAAACCGCCTGATAGGTTGCCACGTTGATACGCTCGATTCCGACAGCATCATAAATTGGCTTTAATGCAACCAACATTTGTATGGTCGAGCAATTGGGATTAGCAATAATGCCTCGCACTTTATGATTAGCAATCGCGTGCGGGTTAACCTCAGGCACCACCAATGGGATATCATCGTCATAGCGAAACTGTGAGGTATTATCGATGACGACACAACCCGCCGCTGCCGCGATCGGTGCGTACTTTTCAGAGATAGACGCGCCTGCTGAAAACTAGCCTATCTGTACTTGAGAAAAATCAAACTTATCGAGGTCCTGAACCACCAGTGTTTTATCACCGAACTCAACACGTTTACCAGCCGAACGACTACTCGCTAAGGCATAAACTTCACCGACAGGAAACTTGCGTTCAGCAAGTATCGACAACATGGTTTCACCCACGGCACCGGTAGCACCGACTACTGCAACATCATATGTTTTTTTCATAATTTCACTTCTTATAATCTAAATATTAATAAACATTTCACCGCAGAGACGCAAAGGCACAGAGAAAACATTATTGATTATTACGCTACAGACGCAACAAAAAATTCTGAGGCAAATTCCTTTTTACAGTTCAGCCAATACTGCTTCACCCATTTCCATGGTACCCACCTGTCTACAGCCATCCGCCATGATATCGGCGGTACGCAAACCTTTATCTAACACCCTGCCGACAGCAGCATCTATTTCATCAGCCAGTTCCACCTGATCAAGGCTATAACGTAACATCATCGCTAAGGATAAAATCGTCGCTAACGGATTAGCAACATCCTGCCCCGCAATATCAGGTGCCGAGCCATGAATTGGTTCGTACATGCCTTTTGAGTTTTCATCCAGCGATGCTGAAGGCAACATACCTATTGACCCGGTCAACATGGCAGCAGCGTCTGACAAGATGTCGCCGAACATGTTTTTCGTTACCATTACATCAAACTGTTTTGGCCACTTTACTAGTTGCATTGCGGCATTATCAACGTACATATGACTGAGTTCGACTTCAGGGTAGGCACTGGCGTTTTTGGTAACGACTTCACGCCAAAGTTCGGATACTTCCAGCACGTTAGCTTTATCTACTGAACATAAACGTTTG
>JAESSQ010000094.1 GCA_016764035.1 Gammaproteobacteria bacterium | reverse complement strand
TTCATATGTTTTCCAAGAGCAGTTTTAATGCCCTATTAAAAACACTGGAAGAGCCGCCGCCGCATGTGAAGTTTTTACTGGCAACGACAGACCCGCAAAAATTACCGGTAACGGTGCTTTCACGTTGTTTACAGTTTAACCTTAAGCGTTTGCCGGTCAGTTTAATTATTAGTCATCTACAGCATATTCTTACTACTGAAAAGGTTGATTTTAATGTCATAGCTCTACAGCTAATTGCCGAAGCGGCTGATGGCAGTATGCGTGATGCTTTGAGTCTGTTAGACCAGGCTCTGGCATTTGGTGCTGGCAAAATAGAAGAGCAGGACGTACGTGACATGTTGGGCAGCGTGTCGCGCGATAAAGTGATTGGTTTATTGCAAGCGCTTTTGCAAGGTGACGCCGTACTAACCATGAAGGCCGTTGCTGATTTAGCAGAATTTGCGCCCGACTTTGAAATGGTATTGGCAGAACTATTAAGTCTGTTGCACCACATGAGTATGGCTAAGATGGTGCCAGAAGCATTGGATGAGTTTGTCAGTGCGCGTGATGTTCTTTTGCGATTAAGTGAAGAAGTTTCAGCAGAAGATTTACAGTTATTTTATCAGATAGCATTGATTGGTCGTCGTGACTTACCTATAGCGCCAGATGCTAAAAATGGCTTTGAAATGATACTGCTGCGAATGCTGGCATTCAGACCTGTTAGTGGCGTGACAAATGTCGAGACGGGTGGTCGTAAAGAAATTTCTAAAACGATTACGCCACCAGCGAAAAAAATCCCGCAGGCGTCGCCTCAGGTTTCGGCAGTGTCCAATACAGAGGACATTGAAAGCGGTAGTGCTGCAACGCAAGCTGAGAAGGTCACGCAAAACGAACATAGCAGTGATTGGCGAGACGTAGTTAATGCCCTTGGCCTTGGAGGCCTGGTCAAGCAACTGGCTATTAATTGTACGATGCAGCAACGAGACGGATGCCACATTGTTTTACATATCGAAAGTGGGCATAGTAATTTAATTAATCCAAAAGCAAGGCAACGTTTACAGCAAGCATTGGGCGAGTATTTTAATATTGATGCGCAATTGGAAATTAAAGTTGTTAATCATAGTGCCAGTACGCGTAAAACAGAAACGCTTGTGCAAACGCCTGCACAAGCGGTGCAGCGTGAAACCGATCAACGTCAGCAGCAGGCGGTTCAATCGATGAGCGAAGATAGTTTTGCACAGGCATTAAAAGAAAATTTTAATGCTGAGATTGTTCCGGGTTCGGTGAAACCGGTTACATAGATGGGTTTGCATGTAGGGCGTTGGTAATTGGGATATTTAATTTGTCATCCTGAACGTTAGTTAAGGGTCTTGTACATCGACATCTTAAGATTTCTCCCGATGGTCGAAATGACAATATCAAAATATATTTGAAAGTGAAGAGGTGATTATGAAAGGTGCAATGGGTAGCATGATGAAAAAAGCGCAAAAAATGCAGGAAGACATGCAAAAAGCGCAAGCAGAAATAGCCAATATGGAAGTTGAAGGACAAGCGGGTGGAGGTATGGTGAAAGTAATAATGAACGGTCGCCATGAATTACGTCGGGTGAATATCGACGAAAGCCTGATGCAAGATGATAAAGAAATGATTGAAGATTTAGTAGCCGCAGCAGTAAACGATGCGGTAAGAAAAATTGAGCAAGAATCGTCATCAA
The DNA here is from genome assembly GCA_016764035.1 of Gammaproteobacteria bacterium. GTDB lineage: Bacteria > Pseudomonadota > Gammaproteobacteria > SZUA-229 > SZUA-229. Next base: position 4,085 of record JAESSQ010000094.1, on the reverse strand, counting down.
AAATGTCTGGCGTAACCGCGGGTCTTGATTTACCTGGTGGTTTAAAACTGCCTTTTTAAGATATATTAATTGGTAGAAAAAACTGTATGTCACCCTTATTGCAACAACTAATAGATGCACTAAAGTGTTTGCCTGGTGTTGGTCCAAAATCGGCACAACGTATGGCATTTTATCTTATTGAACGTGATAAGGAAGGCGCGAAAAACTTGTCTTCTACACTGACAGAGGCGGTTGAAAAAATAGGTCACTGTTCTATGTGCAGAACCTTAAGTGAAACAGCCCTGTGTGAGATCTGTGACAGCCGATCAAGAGACAGCAGAACATTATGTGTTATAGAAACGCCAGCAGATGTTTTTGCAATTGAACATACGGCTGAGTTTCGAGGTAAATATTTTGTGCTGATGGGACACCTCTCACCGCTCGATGGTATTGGCCCTGCGGAACTGGGTCTGGAGCTGCTAGATGCCAGGCTTGCTACAGGTGAGATTGAAGAATTAATTTTAGCAACGAACCCTACGGTGGAAGGTGAAGCGACTGCACATTATATTTCGACCATGGCGGCCAGATACAGCGTACTAACGACGCGTATCGCGCACGGTGTGCCATTGGGTGGTGAGCTGGAATATATCGATGCAGGAACGTTGGCACATGCGTTTAGTGGTCGCCAGCGTTTTGACGCATAACATTAACTTTTTTTATGTGATCTATTGAGGCGAACTTATGCATGATTGTCTGTTTTGCAAAATTCAAAAAGGTGAAATACCGGCTGATATCGTTTTTCAAGATGACGATCTAATAGCGTTTCGTGATGTTAATCCGCAAGCGCCGACACATGTCTTAATTATACCGAGGCAGCACATCGCTACCGTTAATGATATCGCGGGAAGTGATGAGACCATAATGGGTAAATTATTTAGTGCCGCGAAAATAATTGCCGCACAAGAAGGCGTGAGTGACGACGGTTATCGATTGGTCGTTAACTGCAATGCTCAGGCAGGTCAGACCGTGTTTCATATTCATATGCATCTATTAGCGGGACGTAATTTGAGCTGGCCGCCAGGTTGATTATTTCGCAATATTCGTTTTAGTTTATTGTTGTCTGGTAAAAAATCTTTGTTAATGCAAGATGTTGGTGATATAACTTAATTTTCTTCTTTTACTTTATTTTGCATAGCCGTTAAGTAGTCATCCATCTCGTCTTGATCTTTAAATACATTCATTCCATCTAGAGCTTTTATTATTTCAAATACTTTTTTAATCTGTGGTTGCAGGTTGACGAGTAAAAACTTGCCGCCATTTTTTTCCATTATTTTTTTGGTTTTGAAAATAACCCTTAAGCCGGCACTGCTGAGAAAATCTAAATCTTTAAAATCGAAAATCGTTACGGTCGTTGTGTCGTTTATTTCAGCATCAATGATTTGTTGTAGTTCAGGTGCGGTGTTGCTATCCAGGCTGCCTTTAATAGCGATGCGTTTACTATTGTCTGCTTCAGGGGTAATGCTGATTTCTAATGACATGATTGTCTCCAGTCCTGTTATATAGTCTTAATTGTGTTGATGAGTATAGTGCTTTGTTACGGTAAATACATTACGTTGATTTATCCTATTGTATTCTTGTTTGTCAGTGAGTGATTTAATGATATGAATACCCATTCCTCCTTCACAGTGTTCATTATTTTCAATACGTTTATCGCAATCGAGTAATGGATTGAATGCAATGCCGCTATCAATGATGGTAATGCTAATCGTGTCGGTAGTTCTACGGGCTTCGATATCTACAGGGTAAGCACCTTTAATATCGAAAGCATAGTTGGTGATATTTATAAAGGTTTCTTCTATGGCTAGTCTCAGGTCATCATGTATGTAACCCGGGATGTTATTTGAGGATATGTACGCAGCAAGAAAAGTGGAAAGTTTTTTACTGTCAGCTGTTCTATTCAGTATAGATAGCGTTTTCAGGTTTTGTGATGGGTTATTCATATCGAATAATTAGTAAAGTAATATCATCAAATTGTTCGGTACCTGCAGCGAAAGTGTCGACACTGCTTATTATTTTATTGCCGGTGTCTTCGATATCGTTGGCATGGTTGTCGGCAATAAAATCGATAAGTTTTTTATCGGTATACTGTTTGTTATCCACGTCATGCGATTCTGATATGCCGTCAGTGTACATGAATAATGCTGTTTTATTGGTTAACTGGAACTTGATGTCGGGGTACGCAACATCATCCATTAAACCGAGCGCGGTTGCGCCATCGATAGAATATTCATACGTGTTGTCTACGTTCTGAATAATGGGGTTCATATGCCCGGCGTTTGCCATAATGATTTCACCGGTACGTAAGTTGATGTTGCCGCAGAGCGCAGTTACAAACATACAGGCGTCATTATTTTCAGACAGAATGTCATTCATCATGGTTAATGTTTTGCCCGGTGAAAGGTTATCTTTAAGTGCGCGCGTGTACAGAGTTACCGTTTTAGCCATGAATAAAGCGGCCGGAACGCCTTTGTCTGAAACATCACCCAGAATGAAGTGTAATTTATCGTCTGCGTGATGGTAATAATACAAATCACCGCCGACAGAACGTGCTGGTTTAAGTAGTGCAAACAGTTGAAAGTTAGCGTTTTTGATCGATGCATTGCCCGAGCCTGGGATCATGGACATCTGTATGTCTTGCGCGATCTCAATTTCACTTTCGAGCTTTTGTTGTTTTGCCGTGGTTTCCTGTATTTTTGCAATGTATGTTTTTAGCGATGCGCGCATTGTGCTGAAGTCTTTGGTCAGGGTGCCTATCTCATCATTACGTGTGGCATCAGGTAATTCGGTATCAAGATGACCGGCACCTATCTCTTTTGTCGCGTTCGCGAGCTTGGCTAATGGTGAGGTTAAATGACGTGTTATAAATATAACGACGAAAAATAAAATAATTAAACCAGCAATAGCGATAAGTGAAATCTTTACCGTTAATGAATTGATTTCAGAGGTTAGCTCTTGCTCGGGTATAACAATAACCACTTTCCAACCGGTGTTGCCTAATGTTTCGATTGCAACCCAGCAATTACCTTCGAGGTGAAGGCATTGAGTATTGAGGTAAATATTTGAAGTGATGGTTTTTATTTTTAGGTATTTTTTCCAACTCTCGGGGCCAAGTTTTTTTTCGTCTAATTTGTTTAGATTATAAAACTTGTCAGGATGAGCGATAACAACATCATTTTTTGCAATGATAAAGCCAAAGCCAGATTCACCTATGTGTATATTGCTAATAATCTGGTTGAGCCAGCTCAGCCGGATATCTGCTGTAGCTATACCAGCGAATGTATCGCTATTACGTTGATAAATTGGGGTTGAATAGGTTGTCATCAATTCGTTGCCGCCACCATCATCGAGATAAGGGTCCGCCCACAATGATTTATTTAATTTCTTGGCTTCGCTATACCATGGCCAGGTTTTATATTGATAATTGTCATCGGCTAGGTCTGAATATGCAATTTCATTGCCTTTTTTATAATAATAAGGTGAAAAGTCACCAAGTCTCTGGATAAGTGTGTGAGGTTCTAAGGCAACTGTCATGCCAAAAACAGCGGTATTCGTTTTTAAAAAAGCGTTTATATTTTGATGAATTTGTTTTTCGTTGAGGTCGGTCGTAGAGATGACTGCAGCCAGAGAGTCTGCGTTAACGGCGACTGAGTTAAAGATGGTTTCAATACTTTTTACCGTTGACGATGCCGTGGTTTTAGCAATATCACTGACATACGATTCAAGTAACAATCGTGACAAAAAATAGTTACTGCTTAGCACGGTAACGAAAACAATTGCGCCCATTGAAACAATCCAGAGGCTTAAGTGCATAGCTAAACTTTGCTGGCCATTACTTTTCATCTGGGGCCCTTCTTTTTATATTCGTAAATTAACTGCATTTCTATTTATAGCACTTAACGGGCTATTGATGAATGGATTATGCTCACTATTAATTTATGTGTGAAATCATTGGTTTGATTAACTTTTACTATAGCAAAGCCTTGCAATAAAAAGGTCTTCCACGTATGATTCCGCCCTCTTTAGGCGCGTAGCTCAGTTGGTTAGAG
>JAESSQ010000093.1 GCA_016764035.1 Gammaproteobacteria bacterium | reverse complement strand
TAGAGACCGGTTTATTATCTGGCTGAATCACCTGATAATAAACCTCACCTTCACTAATCATGCCCATTTCACTGCGCGCACGCTCTTCGATGGCGTCCAGACCTTTTTTAAGGTCTTTCACTTCCGCATCCAGTGACAAGTTACGTTCCTGTAATAATTGTACTTCTGTTTTTACGTCACTTACTTCATGTTGTAATTGCACAACTTCAGGAATGCCGCCATCTTGCAGCCATATCTTGTATTGCAACCATATAAGCAATACTAGTAAAACGAGAGCAATAATTTTCACTAAGCCTGATCACTATGCCTGAAGCCGGTTAACTCAAGTGTTTAAATGCAGACTTACCCGCATAAACAGCTTGATCACCCAGTGCTTCTTCAATTCTTAATAATTGATTATATTTTGCGATACGATCTGAACGCGACAACGAACCGGTTTTGATTTGACCCGCATTAGTCGCCACGCATAAATCAGCAATTGTGCTGTCTTCCGTTTCACCCGAACGATGTGAGATGACTGCGGTATAACCCGCATCATGCGCCATATTAATAGCATTCAATGTTTCGGTTAAGGTGCCTATTTGATTGAATTTTATCAAAATGGAATTCGCGATATCCTTATCGATTCCTTCTTTAAGGATAGTGGTATTGGTAACAAAAAGATCATCACCAACAAGTTGTACTTTATCGCCTAATTGTTCTGTCATGTACGACCAACCTTTCCAGTCGCCTTCATCCAGACCATCTTCAATACTGATTATCGGGTATTTATCGACCCAACCAGCCAGGTAATCAGTAAATTCTTCAGAGGTAAACTTTTTACCCTCAGATGCCAGATGATAAATGCCATCCTCATAAAATTCAGAACTTGCCGCATCCAGACCTAGATAAATATCTTTACCCGCGACATATCCCGCTTTTTCAATAGCTTCGAGAATAACCTCGATAGCTTCTTCATTGGACGATAAGTCGGGCGCAAAACCACCTTCATCTCCAACAGCAGTATTAAAACCTTTAGCCGCTAATACCGAACGTAGCGTATGAAAAACTTCGGCGCCGTAACGTAAAGCTTCTTTAAAACTAGGGGCACCAACAGGCAAAATCATAAATTCCTGCAAATCGACACTGTTATCTGCATGCTCACCACCGTTGATAATATTCATCATCGGTACAGGCATGGTATACGTACCGTCGCCCAGGTGTACGTATAAGGCCTGTTTGTTTTCATTGGCAGCAGCATGTGATGCCGCCAATGAAACAGCAAGTAATGCATTAGCACCCAGACGTTTTTTGGTGTCAGTGCCATCGAGTTCAATCATTTTATTATCCAACGCGACCTGGTCCTGACCATCCATGCCTGTTAATGCAGCACTAATTTCAGTATTAACGTTATTTACTGCTTGAATAACACCTTTACCCAGGTAACGCGTTTTATCGCCATCACGCAATTCCAGTGCTTCTCGAGCACCTGTAGAAGCACCTGAAGGTACTGCCGCGCGACCGAAGGCACCACTCTCTAGCGTTACTTCAGCTTCTAATGTGGGGTTACCACGTGAATCAAGAATTTCACGTGCATGTATTTTTGTAATAGTAGACATCTTGTTTTTATTCCTTAACGTTTAAAATATTTTAAATTTTTTGTTAGCGAACGATTGTAGGCTGCAAGGGTAACTGACTACAGTTCCAGCTCATGCATGGTGCCATCTTTAACGCAAGCATCTATCTGCATCAAAACGGACAATAATGATTCCATTTTTTGTAGTGGCCATGCATTAGGGCCATCGCTCAACGCCTCTGCTGGGTTAGGATGGGTTTCCATAAACAGACCCGATATACCTGCAGCAACAGCTGCACGTGCTAACACGGGTATATGTTCACGTTGACCACCTGATGATGTGCCCTGCCCACCGGGAAGCTGCACAGAATGGGTACCATCAAATACCACCGGACAATGACTTTCCCGCATAATAGCCAACGACCGCATATCTGATACCAGGTTATTGTAACCAAATGACACGCCACGTTCGCATGCCATGATATTCTCATTACCTGTAGAACGTGCTTTATCGATGACGTTTTTCATATCACCCGGTGCAAGAAATTGGCCCTTTTTAATATTGACCGGCTTACCTGTTGCAGCTACCTTCAATATAAAATTGGTCTGTCGGCATAAAAAAGCCGGTGTCTGCAGTACATCAACCACACTGGCAACTTCATCCATCGGTGTATCTTCGTGTACATCGGTTAATACTGGCACACCGATTTCATCTTTTACTTTTTGCAATATGCGTAAACCTTCTTCGATACCTGGACCACGAAAACTGGTGCCTGATGAGCGGTTAGCCTTATCGAAAGACGATTTATAAATAAACGGGATACCCAGTTTGCTGGTAATTTCTTTTAATGTTGCCGATGTCTCCATCGCCATCTTTTCACTTTCGATAACACAGGGGCCTGCAATTAAAAAAAGCGGCTTATCCAGTCCAACGTCAAAATTACATAATTTCATTTATATTTTCCTATAGCCTGCTTAAGCGATCGCTTCGATAACATCAGCGGTTGCATGTTGATGCGCTAACGCAGCCTTTATGTAATCGGTAAATAATGGATGACCTTTTCTCGGCGTCGAGGTAAATTCAGGATGAAATTGACAACCGAGGAACCAGGGGTGAGATGATGCCCCTTCACGAGGTAACTCAATCATTTCCATCAAGTTGCCATCACCTGATTTACCACCGAATACCAGACCAGCATCGGTTAACTGCTGTAAATAATGGTTATTAAATTCATAACGATGACGATGACGCTCAATTATAGAATCAGTACCATAGGCTGAACGTGCTAATGTGTTTTCTGACAACTGACAGGCCTGCCCGCCTAAACGCATGGTGCCGCCCAGGTCTGAATCTGCATCACGCTTTTGAATACGTCCATCTTCATCTTGCCATTCTGTAATCAGCGAGATAACCGGATGTGTTGTTGCTGCATTAAACTCGCTACTGTGAGCATCAGTTAACCCAGCCACATGGCGTGCAAATTCAATAACGGCCAGTTGCATACCCAGACAGATACCAAGATAAGGAATCTTATTTTCTCGGGCATATTTAATGGCAGCTATTTTTCCTTCGATACCTCTATCACCAAAACCACCAGGAACCAGAATAGCATCTAGTCCTTCTAACGCCGACATATTGCCCGCTTCCAACACAACCGAATCGATGTAACGAATTTTAACGCGTGCATTATTATGCACACCGGCATGAGAAAGTGATTCATTGAGTGACTTGTAGGACTCCGTCAATTCAACGTACTTACCAACCATGCCAACGGTTACTTCGTGTGCAGGGCTTTTCATTATCTCGACAACTTTTTGCCAATCAGATAAATCCGTAGGTTTAACATCCAGATGTAAATGTTCGACAATAATCTCGTCAACACCCTGGTCATGCATCCATTGTGGTAATTTATAAATATTGTCTAAATCGATTGCAGATATGACAGCTTTAAGTTGCACATTGGTAAACAGGGCAATTTTTCTTCGTTCCTCATCCGCTAACAATTGTTCCGAACGACAGAGTAACAAATCGGGCTGAATACCGATGGAGCGTAACTCTTTTACCGAATGTTGCGTTGGTTTTGTTTTAACTTCACCTGCTGTTTTGATATAAGGCACAAGTGTTAGGTGCATGAACATAACGCGTTCACGACCAAGTTCTACCCACATTTGCCTTATTGCTACCATAAACGGCAGTGATTCGATATCGCCAACGGTACCACCAATCTCGACCATAACGATATCCGCATCACCAGCACCTGCATAAATGCGACGTTTAATCTCGTCGGTAATATGTGGAATAACCTGTACGGTGCCGCCTAAATAGTCACCACGACGTTCATTACGAATAACACTTTCGTACACTTTTCCGGTGGTGAAGTTACTGGATCTGCCTGTTGGTGTACTAACGAAGCGTTCATAGTGCCCCAGGTCTAGGTCTGTTTCTGCGCCATCCTCAGTAACAAAAACTTCACCGTGTTGAAAAGGGCTCATGGTTCCTGGATCAACATTGATATAAGGATCAAGCTTCATCATTTGTACTTTTAAGCCACGACTTTCCAAAATAGCACCGACAGCAGCAGACGCGAGTCCTTTACCCAATGAAGATACCACACCACCGGTAACAAAAATAAATCGCGTCATGAATAACTAATCCTAATAATAAAGTTGTAAGTATAAAGCTATGCTGTAATCAATATGTTGTAATTAAAAAGTACAATAAAGAAAAATCAGCGCTGTTCACCATTCGGCAAACAATCGCTTGAGAAGGAAGAACTAACGTGATCCGAACGATGGATTCATACTGCTGTTTCTGCTCGGGTAATTATTCTACCAAAATCAGTCAATTGCGACAACGAAATCAGCATTTATTCTATATAATCGCACAAATAAATTTAACATAGTTTCATAAATATTGTCCTTAACATTACTATAACTAATAACAACTCTAAGACAATTACATACACAAACATGTCCTTAACCGAACAATACAAAAAAGCATTATTACAACCGGATATGGCGCATGATGCAGTACAGCAACAGGCGGTTATCAAACTTGAAAAACTCAGCCTTATATTATCGACAACGAGACATCGATCTTTTTTTTATTTTATAAAAAGGTTGTCACCATTCAAGCAGTTTCGACCTAAACCTATTCAAGGTTTATATTTTTGGGGCGGCGTTGGTCGAGGAAAAACCTGGCTAATGAACCTGTTTTATGAAGAATTGAACATCGATGAAAAATGCCGGATTCATTTTCACCATTTTATGCTCGACATCCATGAAAAAATGGCCTCATTAAGTAAACAACAACACAAACAAAAAAATCCATTGCAACAGATTGCAAAAGATCTCGCCAAAAAATATAAGCTATTGTGTATCGACGAATTTATCGTCACCAATATTACGGATGCGATGATTCTGAGCGAATTACTGCACGCATTGTTCGAATATGACATTTGTCTTGTCGCTACGTCAAACCGGGTTCCTGACGACCTATACCTCAATGGCTTACAACGTGAACGCTTTCTACCGGCAATCAACTTAATTAAGAAACATACTGACGTTTTTAATCTTGATGGCGGTGTTGACCATCGAGCGGCACTGCTTGAACAATCGGACGTTTATTACCACCCGCTAACAGACGATACTTTTCAACAATTAGCTCAAAAAATGGATGAGCTAGCTATTACCAATGTGGTCAAAAATAAAGCCTTAACCATCCTCAAACGCGAGATTCAAACATTGCGATGCAGTGACGAGATAGCCTGGTTTGATTTTAAAAGCATTTGTTCAACACCTCGAGCAGCGCAAGACTATATAGAGCTAGCACAACGATTTAGTACTGTTTTTATCAGTGATATACCGGTTATGGACGCATTTTCTGATGACAAAGCACGACGTTTTATTTACCTGATTGATGAACTCTATGATAGAAACGTTAAACTTATTGTAAGTGCCAGCCAACCTCCCGATAATCTCTATAAGGGCGAGATGCTTGCTTTTGCTTTTCACCGAACCAGCAGCCGACTTATCGAAATGCGCTCTCACAAATACCTGCGTCAACCTCACAATCCATTCATTTAAGTATGCTCGTTCTTCTATATCAATCTAGGCTCGAACAAACATGCCGGCTACATAACTGTATACCCAGCTTAACTATCAGAATTCTTTACACTTTTCGAATAAAAGTAAATGCCGAAATAGAATTAAAAAATTAAGTAACTGATATTAATATATTTATTAATATTGGCTTACTTATTGCTTCATATAAAACGAATACACGACAAATGTGAAAAAAAATTTATCAGGGTGGTAACTATGTTTAAAAAGATATTTAGGCTGTTTTTTTTAAGTTTAGTATTTTTATCCGGTGTCATTGTTGGCGGTATCAATACGCCAAAAGTTATCGAATATGCTTTTAATCAAAACCATGATGTCAATGCAGAAGAACTACTAACACCAAAACCCCAAAAACAGATAAAGAAAACAAGACGTATAATCAGAGCATTGGTTTAAATCGGGCACTACGTAAGTTAGTTATTTTCACTTACACTTAAGTTGATTGCTCATTCTCACTTACTTTTGTCTCATGCAAAATCATTTCAGGTGTTTCAAAACTTATTGAGCCCAAAGCACCGCTGCGAATTTCATGTATAAGTATTTCAGAGGCGCGTTGTATATCGATAACACCGCCAGCACGTAAACAACCACGTTTACGCCCTATCTCTTCCAGTAATTGAAAGCCTTTTTCGGGGCATGTCTTTAATTTAAAACGCTCTACCACTTTTTCAGTGTAAGCATTAATTAAATAATCTGCCGCAAATAAAGCAATATCTTCGAAATCAATCGCCGTATTTTTTATCGCGCCTGTAACAGCCAGACGATAACTACTGTTCTCATTTTCTATTTTCGGCCACAAAATCCCTGGCGTATCCGACAGCGCAATATTACCTTCTAATATAATACGATGCTGCGCAGACGAAACCAATTTTGTTATTGCAGGCTCATCACCCACTTTAGCCAGTGTTTTACCCGCCAGGGTATTTATCAACGTGGACTTACCAACGTTAGGGATGCCCATAATCATAATGCGGATAGGCTTAACTGCAGAACCTCGGCCAGGCAGTAATTTACGACATAATTGCGGCAAATTTTTTGTTTTAGATTTATCCTGCACCGATAAAGCTTGTGCTTTGACGCCCTGCTCTTTCTCAAAATACGATAGCCATGCTTTTGTAATTGCAGGATCAGCCAAATCACTCTTGTTTAATATTTTGATGCATGGGCGATGCTGACGTAGTTCAGCAACCATCGGATTTTCACTGCTAAAGGGAATACGCGCATCCATGACTTCGATGACCAAATCCACATCTGTCATCGATTCTTTAATTATACGGCGGGCTTTGTTCATGTGCCCGGGGTACCACTGTACGGTCATAATAAAAATTTTTACTAGCTAATAAAAAAAAGAGTTTACCGTAGATAACGACAAGAAGCCTATGATTAAAGCAACACATTATCGCTACATCTGAATAAACTGAGATTCCCAGACTAATTTATGAAACAATACCTTTTTACTGCCTCTCTTCAACACTACCTATTTTGATAATGGCGAACATCTAAAATGAAAATAATAAACTTTCCATACCTCGCGCTCGCTCTTGGGCTTTTACTCTTGCTAATCATCACCCGAGGAAGCCAGCCTGGTAGTGATGGTGATACCGCTTTACCATTGCTTACCTTACTTATCATCAATGAATGCGCGTTTTTCCTTACTGCGGCGGGCGCGTTCATCGGTATTAAACAATTAGTCGCTATGGGCTTTAACCTGAAGCAACAACTGTTTCACACCATGACCACAGTATTATGTGTTCTATTAACCATACAATTTGCCCTGCTTGGATTCAAACTTTGGCCGCTATAGCTTAACTTTTAAGAGTACGAAAACACATGACGAACAACGACATCCTAAGACGAATACGATATATTTTCGATATTAATGATTCAAAAATGATAGCTATTTTTTGCGCTAGCTGAAAGCGAGGTAAATCGCGAACAGATAAGCAACTGGTTAAAAAAAGAAGAAGACTCAGATTATCAAGCCTGCAACGATATACAACTTGCCACTTTTCTCAATGGCTTAATCAGTGATAAACGCGGAAAAAAAGACGGCCCGCAGCCTGATCCAGAAATAAAATTAAACAATAACATTATCTTTAGAAAGTTGAAGATTGCGCTGAATTTAAAAGAGGAAGAAACCTTAGCTATTTTAGAATCTGCGGGCCTACCCATTAGCAAACATGAATTAAGCGCTTTCTTTCGTAAAGCTGGCCATAAACATTTTCGTGTCTGTAAAGATCAAATCTTAAGAAATTTTCTACAGGGCCTACAGTTAAAGCATCACCCTGCTGAAAAACCCGATGCAGATTTTTCATGGGACTAGTAATACATTAAGCTTCTACATGAAATTTCTACACGTGAACATAAAAAACATCACGCTGTTCGCTGGCCCTGTTTTTGCCCTGTTGGTTTATCTACTAATAATAGATAGTTCTTCTTCAGAAAATAACACTGCACTCGCCATCACCGCGGCAGTAGCAAGCATCTGTGTTATCTGGTGGGTGTTCGAACCTGTTCCCATCCCGGTCACCTCGCTACTTCCTCTGACTATTTTTCAGATCAGCGGCGTACTCACGGCTAACGAAATCGGACAAGCCTATGGTAGTCCGCTTATTTTACTGTTACTTGGTGGCTTCATCCTGTCTAAATCGATGGAACGCAGCGGCGCACATTTACGTCTCGCTTTGTTTATGGTTAATCTGTTCGGCAACACCAGCAGCAAACAACTTGTGCTTGGCTTCATGGTAACAGCCGCTACTTTAAGCATGTGGATATCTAACACCGCCACCACACTTATGTTATTGCCCGTGGCACTTGCCGTGGCAAATCAGGCAAAAGACAAGCACCTTGCAACACCACTACTATTAAGTATCGCTTTCGCTGCCAGTATTGGCGGCATCGGCACACCCATTGGTACGCCACCAAACCTGGTCTTCATGCAAGTCTATGAACAACAATTCAACAAAAGTATCAGCTTTATCGAATGGATGACATGGGGCATCCCCGTCGTACTTTGTATGATTCCAGTGACCTGGTTATGGCTGACAAGAAATTTGACCTACCGTGGCGGTTTCGATATGCCCGTAGTAGGTAAATGGACAAGCATAGAAAAACGCGTAATGAGCATCTTTGCGCTAACCGCTATCGCGTGGATAACAAGAAAAGAGCCCTTCGGTGGCTGGAGTAACTGGTTTGATCTACCCGCAGCCAATGATGCATCTGTGGCATTAATCGCTGTTATTTTAATGTTTGTTATTCCTGCTGGCTTCAAAGACAAAAATCGACAGCAGGAAAAATTACTCGACTGGGAAACCGCTACAACAATCCCCTGGGGCATCCTGTTATTATTTGGCGGAGGTATAACGCTAGCAAAAGCATTTGGTGTGTCTGGCTTAAGCACAACACTGGCGGAGAATTTATCGCAATTATCGACACTACCTATCATGGTAATGATATTTGCGATTTGTCTTGCGGTAACATTTTTAACCGAAACCACCAGTAACACCGCAAGCACGGTATTACTAATGCCCGTGTTAGCCGCTACGGCAATGGGCTCGAGCATCGACCCCAAACTACTGATGATACCTGCCGCCATCAGTGCCAGCTGCGCCTTTATGATGCCTGTAGCAACCGCACCCAACAGCATTGTTTATGCCAGCGGATTTTTTACAACAAGAATAATGGCTAAAGAAGGTATTGTTTTAAATATTAGTGGTGCAATTATTATTTCTATACTTTGTTATCTTATTTTAGTTTGACGCTGACCATCTAAGCAGTCTCACCAAGAAAGCCAACTAAGCAGCCTCAGCATTGTGATAGACATTCTGCACATCATCTAAATCATTCAACATATCCAAAAACTTTTCAAACATCTCCGTATCATCAGTTGAAATTGGCGAAGTATTTTTTGGTAAAAATTGAATTTCATCAACCTCGAACGTCATTTCACCAAACGTAGCTAGCAATGCCTGCTTAGCTTTGAAATATTCAGTATGAGGTGCAAATACCGTAATTTTTTCGTCGTCTTGCTCAATATCGGTCACATCGACATCAGCCAATAACAAGGCATCAAGTACCGCTTCTTCTTCACCTTTAAAAACAAAGATAGCATCTTGATCAAACATATGAAGAACCGAACCTTCAGTACCAATCTTGCATTTCGTTTTGGTAAAACACTGACGCACATCACCGTATGTACGATTAGGGTTATCGGTAAGGCAATCGACAATCACCATACAACCACCGGGGCCATAACCTTCATAGCGCGCAACAGAAAAATTCTCGCCAGCGCCACCTTCCGCTTTTTTAATCGCGTTTTCTATGACATGGGTAGGTACCTGATCTTTTTTAGCACGCTCAATGAGGCCACGTAAAGCCAGGTTGCCCTCAGGGTCTAGCCCTCCGTCTTTCGCGCAAACGTAGAGTACACGACCATATTTACTGTAGACCCTAGCTTTGGCATCCGACGTCTTAGCCATGGAATCTTTACGGTTTTGATAAGCTCGCCCCATTAGACGGTTGCTCCATTAAATTATACAAAGGTGCATATATTACAGATTTGTATTTATTATTTAAACCTTATATCTACGTATTATTACGTTGATAGTATTGACTAACGACTAGATTATTTTATCGCTACTTCGGCCTTGCCCCACTTACTATCATTAACCAGAGCATAGGGGTTTGTATTCGTTTTAATAAAATACTTTCTCATATTGTTGATACTATTGGAGAATAAACGATGGAAATGTGCAATCGGGTAAGATAACTGCCATTCATGTAACTCATGGTTTTCACTTCGTGTACTCGTATAATAATTCGGGTAAGCATACTGAAATGATTCCATGACACCACCTGATTCACTTAACGTCGTCGTCTTACAGTTTCTGTATTCATAAAATAAAGAAAAATGCTGACTTTTCAAAATCAATTGTTCTTCATATTCAGTTACCGCCAGTTCAAATAATTCTACAGCCATGACATCCACATCATCGATGTGCAAAATAGAACCTTCGTTAAACGCCTCGTGTTTTAAAAGTTTTTTATGTAAGAAGTGATACAGCTCACTGTCTTTCATTTCTCTCCTGGCCAATTGATCGAATAGAAAAGGCACACTTATTGTTGGGCCACATTTCCATTCGCCAAATTCGGCTAAAAACCTAACGAAACGCTTTTTATTCTGCTGATTTAGTTCTTTATAATTTTCCTGATTAAAGCGAAGTCCCGCGAGCGTGTCGATAGCAGACATGATTAACGATTTTTTATATAGACGTATATGTATGAGATCCTTTTCTGGTATGGACTCTGGCTTTAAATTTTCTATTGCACAAACCTGTTCTTCAAACACGTCACAGAAGCGTGCTATATCATAAAGTGTTGTCATATTTATTTAGTGCTTTCAAGTACTCAAGTATTTCTTCGATTTGCCAGATCGCAATATCTAGCGACGTCTGGAATCACGATAATCATGATTTTCCAGCTCAACATCAGCGGCTACTTCTTCACGACTGCGCTCATAAACAATTTCACGCCCCATCGCAGACCCGACATATGCGCAGCCATTTGTTGTAGGTAATAACTCGCACTTTACACTGTGCACACCTTCACCTAAAACAACTTCAATCCTATCCTGGCGTTTACTATAAACCGTAACTTTTATGATTTGCTCGGTTTCAGTAACACGTACGTTTATCTCTTGTTCATTCACCAATGTTATGCCTTCTCGTATTAATTAATGACGTAGATTCATTGTATACTAGGGGTCTTATTAAGGGAATGACCCTTCATCGCTGACTTGCTTTGAAGCTGTACTTTTTATCCTCTACAGAACAATACTTACATCAGTTAGAACTATTTTGCCACCACCCTGGACCACACCTTGACTCAAACTAGCTTTTAATCACTCAAACTACAGGCTGATTTATTAAACAACGTTGCCACACTTGGTTATACGTCGATGACGCCAATACAGGCACAGAGCCTGCCCTATATTCTGGCTGGCAAAGATGTCATTGCGCAGAGCAAGACGGGTTCTGGAAAAACCGCTGCCTTTGGCCTAGGCCTGTTAAACAGCCTTGATACAAAACAGTTTCAGGTACAATCACTGGTGTTATGCCCTACCCGTGAGCTCGCGGACCAGGTAGCCAAAGAAATCCGCAAACTGGCTCGCAGCATCCAGAATATTAAAATACTGACCTTATGCGGTGGCATGCCTCTCGCACCACAGACTGGCTCTCTCGAACATGGCGTGCATATCGTCGTTGGTACACCGGGGCGCATCGAAAAACATTTACGTAAAGAAACATTAAAGCTAACTAATTTAACCACCTTGATTCTTGATGAAGCAGACCGCATGTTAGAGATGGGTTTTCAAGCGTCACTGGATGCCATCATTGATCAAACACCCGATAAACGCCAAACTTTATTGTTCAGCGCAACCTTTCCTGACCAGATAAAAGCCATCAGTGATCGTTTTTTGAAAAACCCAGAGATAATAAAAACAAACACCACACACGAAAATACTGCTATCAAACAACACTTTTTTAACGTAAGTGATGATGTACAGCGGCTAACTGCATTACGTTTATTATTGTTACATCACCGCCCTGAATCAACAGTGGTGTTTTGTAATACCAAACGAGAAGCGCAGAAAATTGCTGACCAACTCAGCAACGATGGTTTTAGCGTGCTCGCTTTGCATGGTGATCTGGAGCAACGAGATCGCGACCAGACACTGGTACGTTTCGCCAATAAAAGTGCGTCTATACTTATTGCCACCGATGTTGCCGCACGTGGCCTGGATATCGAGACCCTGGATTTAGTCATTAACTATCACATCGCCCGAGATACCGAAGTACATATCCACCGCATAGGTCGCACAGGTCGCGCTGGTAATAGCGGTATCGCCTGTTCCTTATATAGTGACAAAGAACACCATAAAGTTGCTTTACTGGGTGATTACCTGGATAAAATTATCGAAAGCGAAACATTACCGCCCATGTCATTACTCGATGAAACACCAACGAAACCTCTAATGACCACCCTCTTAATCGACGGCGGTAAAAAACAGAAAGTCCGACCCGGTGACATTCTGGGCGCACTGACCGGCAAAAACGGTATTACCGGAAAACAGGTAGGGAAAATTCATATATTCGATAATCGATCCTATGTTGCTATCAGTCAAAAAGTCATCAAACCCGCACTGAATAAATTAAGCAAAGGAAAACTCAAAGGACGCTCATTTCGCGTGAGACAACTTCATAGCTAAAATACAGCTATATAATTAAAGATTATTCATCAACAAAGAGCAGGAAGACAAACTACCATTCAATAATTAAAAAGGAGAACCGTAATGTCCAAAAGAATCGTAATATGCGCTGACGGCACCTGGAGTAAACCTGAAAAAAATTTACAGGAAGACTTCCCGACCAATGTATTAAGACTAGCTCGTGCAATAAAACCCGTGGCAAAAAACAACATAGCACAGCAGGTTTTCTACGATTGGGGCATCGGTTCATACCATGACGAAACGCTAGCCGGCATTACAGGTAAAGGCTTAAATAAAAACATCATGGACGACTACCGGTACATCGTGCAGAACTTTTCAAACGGTGATGAAATCTACTTATTTGGTTTTAGTCGTGGTGCATACACAATAAGGGCGTTATGCGGTTTAATCAATAATTGCGGCATTCTCAAACGACCTGACGCTGCATTAATCCAAAGAGCATTTGATCTATATAAAACCAGCGGTGAAGCGCATTCACCATCGGGTTCGAAATCCATCGCATTCAGAAAAAAACATTCACACCCTTCGTGTCAAATTCACTTTGTCGGCGTATGGGATACCGTTGGTGCTATGGGTATTCCTATATCGTTCCTTGGATTATTCGATGATAAAGATGAATTTTATGACACAAAGATTGGTAAAAACATCAGCATCGCAAGACATGCCTTAGCTATCGACGAACACCGCGAGGATTTTGAACCCACCGTATGGAACAAAAACAAACACAATAATTTACAACAGGTATGGTTTGCTGGCGCACACAGTAATATTGGCGGAAGTTACAAACCCGATCGTAACGGCGCTGTGCTTTCAGATAATGCTCTCGCCTGGTTAATCAAAGAAGCAGAAGCTGCAGGCCTGTCAGTTGAACTGCATTTGAAAAATACAATTACAAAGTCTCCAACCGCGACCTTGCATAAATCACGTGTTAAGTTTTTCAAGCTTAAAAAGAAATACTTACGCAATATCGACCATGGACAAGGTGATATTTTAATTCACGATTCGGTAAAAACACGCTGGGATAAAGATAAATCTTACCGACCAACAAATTTAAAAAAATATATTAAAACAAATGGTTGGCCAGCAAAGTTAATAAAATAGATAGTTTTATACAAAGAAAGCGAAACTGACCTTAACGTACGCTTTCTTTGTATTGCTTACGCTCACTACAAACTCTAGAGTAAAGTCATTTTAATCATCTCACCATTAAATTCGATCACATCACCGGCAACTATTTTTTTTCGTTTGCGGGTTTCAACGTCGCCATTAACCAGCACATCACCCGCTTCGATAGCCATTTTTGCGACGCCACCACTAGGTACGAAGCCTTCAAATTTTAATATTTTATAAAGCTCAACCGGTTCATTATTTAATATAACTTCACGCATCATTGAACCACCAATTCTTTCTCTTCTTCCTGTTGTAACTGCCAAAGGTGTGCATACAGTGCCTCTTTTTCTAATAATTGCAGATGCGTTCCATGTTCAACTATTTTGCCTTTATCCAGAACGATAATATTATCTGCATCAATAATGGTTGATAAACGGTGTGCGATAACCAACGTGGTGTGTTTTTCCGCAACACCTTTTAACGATTCAAGAATTAACTGTTCAGAATGCGAATCCAGTGATGATGTCGCTTCATCGAATACCAAAATGCGTGGATTTTTTAAGATAACACGAGCGATAGCAATTCTCTGTTTTTCACCACCAGAAAGCTTAAGACCACGCTCACCGACAACGGTCTGGTATTGCTCTGGCAAACTCATTATAAAGTCATGAATATTGGCGTGTTTAGCGGCCTGTTGAATTTCTTTTTCAGTCGCCTCCAGCTTCGCATAACGAATATTGTGTTCGATTGTATAGTTAAACAATACCGTATCCTGTGGCACGATACCGATATTACGACGCAGACTGTCCTGTGTAACATTACTTATGTTTTGGCCATCGATGGTTATACTGCCTGCGTTGACGTCATAGAATCGAAATAACAGTCGTGCCAGTGTGGACTTACCTGCGCCGGAAGGTCCTACTACAGCAACTTTATGACCATGTGGTATTTCAAAACTTATTTGATCAAGTATCTTTCTTTCTTTATTGTAATGAAAACTTACCGCGTTAAAACGAATAACTGCATCGCTTACGGTTAGTTCTTTTGTGTCACCACTGTCTTTAACTTCTTGCTCAGTGTCCAGCAACTTGAGCATCATATCCATATCAGCAAGCGAATATTTTAATGCCCTATAAATAATGCCAAGAAAGCCTAATGGAATAAATAATTGCAACATCATGGTATTGACCAGTACCAGATCACCTAAAGTCATGACACCATCGACAACGCCCTGGGCAGCATAGATCATCATTAATGTTACGCCGATAGCGATAACCGCACCCTGGCCAAAATTAAGTAACGACATGGATGTCTGACTTTTTACCGCCGCACCTTCCCATTTTGCCATGGTGTCATCGTATTGTTTTAATTCGTATTCTTCATTGGTGAAATATTTAACCGTTTCATAATTAAGCATGCCGTCTACCGCATAACTACTTGCTTTAGATTCGTGTGCGTTCATCTCATGACGATAATGCATGCGCCAGTTGGTTACCAACAAGGTAAACGCAATATAAAAGGCGACCGTTACAAATGTAATGGTCGCGAAATGCGGTTCGTAACTTCCTAGTAAAATAATGGCAACAAAAATAAATTCTGCAACCGTCGGAAAAATATTAAATACCAGATAATTTAAAATCGAACTTAAGCTGTTGGTACCACGTTCAAGATCCCGCGTAACGCCGCCCGTCTTTCTATCTAAATGATAAGACAGTGAAAGTGAGTACAGATGTTTTAGAACACGCCGTGAGATGCCACGCATAGCGTGATAGCGTACCCGAGAAAATATAGCATCACGCATCTCGTTAAACAGACTGGACATCAATCGTAATGCACCATAAGCCAGTAACAGCAACAAAGGTAATGCCAGGGTAGCATCGTCCAGAAGTTGTTTGCTATCGAGGCCATCGACGATATCTTTTAATACCAATGGCATACCAACAATCGCAATCTTGGATAATATCAAACAAGCTAACGCAAGTGATACGCGTCCTTTAAAATCCCATATATAAGGAAATAATCGTTTAAGATTTTGTATATCTTTACGATTACCGTGAGGTTTCGATGTAGGTCGATGCATCATTTGCTGGCTATACTGCTGTGTCGTTTTAGCTGGGTTTAGGTTAAAGTTCAGGGCATGATTATATCGAAAAAGTCGTCTTGGGTTTCATGCTTATTTGCACTGATTTCACTCAGCATCGTTTTAACATCTTGTGACAACGCTACAAACGCCAGTACCCAAAAACAAAACAGACAAGCTGCACTGCATCGTGTGCAAACTGTATCTGTCGAAAACAAAGCCGTTGCATTAACACAGGTGGTATCCGGCACATTAGAAGCTGTCACTAAAATTCGTTTATACAATGAAGAAAGTGGACGTATTACTCAACTGCCTTTCCACGAAGGTGATTTTGTCAAAAAAGGTAGCTTACTCATCCAACTGGATAATACCTTTCTGAAGACGGACGCCACCATCGCAAAGGCATCAAAACAACAAGCTAAACTCGATTTATCACGATTGAAAAAATTGCTTCCGAAAAAAATTTCGACCGAGGAAGAAGTTGCCAGAGCACAAACCGCACTGAACCTGGCAAGTGCTGAAGAAGAAAGACAAATCACGCGCTTGCAACGTTCTAGTATCAAGGCACCGATCGACGGACTTATTACCCGACGTTTATATGAACCCGGCGATATGCTAGCACCACAATCACACATTCACACGATTATTGACCCCAGCTCGCTACGCTTAAAAGCCCATATAGCTGAGCGCTGGATACCATTAGTCAAAAACGGACAAAGTGTCGCTTTATTTATCGATGCCCTCGGTGATAGAACATTTAAAGCCAACGTTGTTCGCATCCATCCAACCATCAACGCACGCACACATAAAGGCATCGTCGAAATCTTACTCGATCAGGTTGCCGATGGCGTAACCGTAGGTCAGTTTGTACGTGCAGATATCGTGCTTACCGCCAGTGACCGTCTGGTCATTCCAGCCCATACCATTCACTTCGAACCCGAAGGTGCCTATGTGTACCGCATCAATAAAAACGATAATAGTGAAATCGCAGAAAAAGTTTATTTTAAACAGGGACAACAATTTGGTGCATTAACTGAAATTTATTCCGGTTTATCAGCTGGCGATAAAATAGTCACGCGCGGTTATCTCGGCTTACGTGACGGCAAAAAAGTGACTGTCGCTAATCAACCTTTAAAAGAGACTAAATGAAACAACGTTTTCGCACAGGCGGATTTTCCGCATGGTCGATACGCCACGCCGTTGGCGTAAGTATGTTGACGCTTACTGTCGTTATCCTGGGTTTATTTTCCTTCGGACAACTCGGCATTAATTTATTGCCACATATTATTGCACCGGAAATCCGTGTACGAATTCTCGATCCAGGTGTGCCTGCAGGGATTATGGAAGATCAGGTAACACGTCAATTAGAAGAACAATTGGCAATCACTGAAGATGCTATATCCATCAAATCACAGAGCAGCGAAGGTCGAAGTGCTGTTGATTTACGTTTTCCCTACGGTATCGACGTAAATAATGCATTGCGAGATGCCAGCATTCGACTAGATAGAGCCAAACGGTTTTTACCGATGAGTAACGAGGCGCCAGTAATATACAAACGTGACCCAGCCCAAATACCGGTGATGGAACTGGTGGTGAGCTCCAGTAAATTAAATTCCATAGAATTAAGAAGCTGGGCAGACTATATTTTTTCTAAATGGTTTTTAAACCTGCCCGGTATAGCCTCTGTTGAAGTTGGCGGCGGTCTACAACGTGAGATACACATTATTCCTGATCAGGAAAAGTTAGCCCATATAGGACTTTCACTGCAAGATTTTGCGCGTCAAATTAAACAACAAAATATCGACTCGCCTGGCGGTAAGATGAAAGATACACGTCAGGAAATCACCACACGTGCCGAGGGACGTTTTCGTTCTCTTGAGGAAATTCGACAGCTTCCTCTACAAATACCAGCACGAACAACCACGCCTGACGACTCGACCCTTTCCGATAGCAGCATTCGAGTCCACGATATCGCTACCGTCGTTGACAAACATAAAGACGAACGCTTACGTATACGTCTCAATAAAACGCCTGGCGTCAAATTATCTATTCAGAAGCAACCACAAGCGAATACCGTAGCAGTGGTCAATGAAGTTAAACACCGTCTTGATAAGCTCAAAGCACAACATGCCATACCTGAAGATATCGAACTGGCCATCGTCGCTGACCAATCGGTATTTATCAAACATGCCATCAACAATGCATCATTGGCTGCCGGTAGTGGTGCTTTATTGGCGATGATTATTATCTATCTGTTTTTAGGCAGTATTCTTCGTACCTTAATTATTGGCAGCGCAATTCCACTAGGTATTCTGGTGACATTCATCATCATGGAAACCATGGGGCTTACCTTAAATATAATGACGCTCGGCGGTCTAGCACTAGGCATGGGTTTGCTCATCGATAGCACCATCGTCATGTTGGAAAATATTACTCGTCATCAAGCAGAAGGCAATACCTCACATGAAGATGCGATACAAGCTGCTATCGAAGTAAACAGCCCCATCGTGGCTTCCACCAGCACCAATCTTGCTGCACTGTTGCCTTTTCTATTCATCGGTGGCATGACCGGTTTGCTGTTTCAGGAACTTATTATTACCATAACATCGGCCATGCTCGCCTCATTAGTCGTGGCTATCACACTGGTTCCCGCGCTTGGCGCAAAAGTAAAAACTTATAATAATAAGTCAAGTTATATCAACTTGTTAATAGATAAACTTAAAGTTAAATATTATAATTTTTCTGGTTACTTTTTACACAAACCTCTAGCAACAATATTACTTTTTTCATTGTTATTCGGCGGCGCCATCTTTCAAATAAGCAACACCAAACGAATCGATTTACCCAATGTAGACGAAGGTAAAATCTCATTATCGATAATCGGCGACCCGGGAATGCAACTGAATGAAATGGACGACACTGTCAATATAATCGAAAATTTATTACTGCAACAAAATGAAGTCGAAAGTTTGTTCACCACAGCAGGTGGCTTTGTTTTTGGGCGCTCTGAATTTCAAAGCAGTAATCGTAGCTCAATTAATATTCAACTTATTGCCTCTGATCAACGTTCAATCAGCAGTCACGCCTGGGCCGCGCAAACTAAAAAGCATATCGAAGACTTAAAACTGACCGGCTTTAAAATTCACTTACGTGTCGCCGGCGTACGAGGCTTAAACATCGGACGTGGCAATGATGATGTCAGTATTCATATTCGTGGCGATAATCTCGACATATTAAGAGGGCTGGGAGATCAAGCTGTCAGCATGTTGGAAAACCTCGAAGGCTTACAAAACCTAACTCACACCTACGAAGAAGTAAAAGAGGAATTAAAAATAACCATTAATCGACAACGTGCGGCAGATTACGGTATTGACGCGACGACTATCGGTGAAGCGTTAAAGATTGCACTGGACGGTGAAATCATCAGTAATTATATCGATGGTGATAAAGACTTCGATATTCGAATACGACTACCACGAGCCAATAGTTACGATCCAAACGTATTACAAAATTTAATGGTTGACTATAAAAACAGCAATGCTATTCGCCTTGGTGATATTGCTAGCATCACTCGCGCTGCCACGGCCAGTATTATTGTCAGAAGCCAGCAGCAACGTATCATTGCAATCAATGCCTCTTTCAGTGCTGAAGCAGACCGCAGTAAAATACTACGTGATGCCATGGCAAAACTCTCTACGCTACCTCTCCCCGAAGGATACATTCTGTATGACAACGAGACCAATAAAACACTAGAGGAAGGCCAAAAGACAGGGCTAATGGTTTTGTTCCTCTCCATATTTTTAGTCTTTGTGGTTATGGCTGTGCAATATGAATCACTGCTAAACCCATTAATTATCATGCTGAGCATCCCCTTTGCCGCCACTGGTGTTGCCATAGGCTTATTGATCAATACCGAAATGAACCTGTCAATGCCCGTCTGGCTAGGCTTGATTATGTTAACCGGTATCGTTGTTAACAATGCTATCGTGCTTGTCGAGCAGATTGAAATAGAACGTGAAAAAACCGATGCATTAATTGCCTCGATAAAAAATGCTGCTAATTTACGATTACGACCTATTCTGATGACCACCTTAACCACAGTATTTGGCATGATGCCATTGGCAATAGGCATTGGTGAAGGCTCTGAAATGCTGCAACCACTGGCCTTTGTTATTGTTTGGGGATTAAGCTTTTCCTTATTTGTCAGCCTGATACTGGTGCCCACTCTATACGCTTTATTTCATACCAAATGGACAAAAACACTGAATTAACACTATAAGTTATGGACTAATATTATGTTAATATAGACCTAGTAAAAAATAACGTAGCCGGAGAGATTTATGTCACAAGTTCAATTTAATACTCAACTAACCGATCAAGTCACTGTTTCTGATGAAGCAGTTAAACAACTACTCGCCCTTACTGAAAATGAAGACGATGTAAATGGCGTACGCATTTTCGTTTCTGGCGGCGGCTGTAGCGGCATGACATACGGCATGACCTTTGTAGACGAACCCTCAAGGTTTGATACCACACTCGAAAAAGATGGCCTTAAATTACATGTAGATGCCATTGCACTCGGTTTTCTCGAAGGCGTAGAAATCGACTACCAAACCGAAGGCGCCAACGCCAGCTTCGTCTTTAAAAATGTATTTGCAAACTCAACCAGTGGCGGTTCTTGTGGTGGTTGTGGTTCAAGCGGTGGTGGTGGTTGCGGTTAATTTATAACACCACTTTTATTAAGAACAATCAAAATGGCGAGTCATATGATATATGGCTCGCCATTTTTGTTTAGCCATCACCCGCCCCCTCCATGCCAAACACTATAAAAAAACGACTATTACTCATATCGCATCACAATAGTTACCGTATAGCACCTTATATAAATGCCGCCATACATCTTAATCTTGAGGTAAGTATTGCCTCAGAGGGAAAACATTCACTGGTTACTGAAGTAGCCAACGGCATTCATATTGATTTCAATAATATTCAAGCCACTCTGGCTACCATCCACATAGAACACCGTAAAAGACCTTTTTCCGGCATTCTCGGCAGTGACGATCAAACAGTTGAATTCGCCGCACATATCGCACATGAATTACAGCTACCACATAACCCGCCACGCGCTGCACAGTATTCATACCGTAAAGATCTAGCACGTAAAAAACTGGCACTAGCCTGCTGCCCTGTCCCTACTCACCACTTACTGGACGTTAATTTACCTTTAACAAAACAAATGACTGGGTTACATTTCCCCTGTGTTTTAAAACCATTAAATATGTCGGCAAGCCGCGGTGTTATCCGTGTAAATGACAGTGATGAATTTGTTATCGCCTGGCAGCGTCTAAAAAGTATTGTAGCGACAGCATTAGGTAAATTCGAGCAGTCGCATATTCTTGTAGAAAATTATATCGATGGCATTGAGATTGCCTATGAAGGTTTTTTACATGATGGCAAACTTAACAGCATTACCATTTTCGACAAACCAGATCCACTGGAAGGCCCATATTTCGAAGAAACTATTTACGTAATGCCTTCATCCTTAAACACAATACTTCAACAAAAAGTAAAAAGTGTCATTCAAAAAGCTTGTGGTGTTTATGGGTTAACCACAGGTGCAATACATGCAGAATGTCGAATTGATAAGGATGAAAAAATTTGGATTCTGGAAATTGCTTCACGCACCATCGGTGGTGACTGTGCTCGCATATTGGATAACGAAAACTTTAGTATTGAAGAACTCGCAATCTCACTGGCTATCAATCAACCTATTGACGTTTGTACAGCTCAACAGGCACGTGGCGTAATGATGTTACCGGTAACGACAAAAGGCTTACTAAAACGCGTTGAAGGTTTGCTCGAGGCCAATAGAATTAAATATATCGATAAGATTGATATTATTATTAATGAAGGACATGAACTCGTGCCCTTACCCGAAGGTAATCAATATTTGGGTTATATATTTGCCAGTGCCGATACACCTGAGCAGGTTATTTGTGCCATCCGTGAGGCTTATGCAAAGCTAACGTTTATAACGGCGCCAATATTTACCATTCGTTAACAATACAGACCCGTTTATTTTTTACCGCCTCCGCCACCACCAGCCTGAAAACCAGCCGGCGCCTGACCAAAATCACCTTCACCGAAGAAAAATCCTGTCATGTGCTTTTCGATTAGCTCCAGATTTTTCATATCAGCTGTATTTAAGGCGTTTTCATTAATGATGGTTGTCAATCGTTCAAGCCATTGCTTCCAACCATCTTTCGATACATTTTCGAATATGCGTTGACCAAGATCACCAGGGTGCGGCGGAACATCCATCGCTTCAGATTCCGTTTTCAAAACAACACATTGGACAGTATTTGACATCATTAACCTCTAACTATTTTCTTCGTATTTTTTCAACAACACACCTTCTTCGCCACAACAGCTGGCTGCACATTGCTTTATCTGGTGTAATTCTTCAGCGCTACTATTAAGGTAAACCTCAACCGGCTGGTTTTCGGTCGCACAATCACAACCTATGTCATTATACACGTAAACGCTTGTTAAACCGGCACGCTTTGCCTGTGCTTCCGCATCAAATAACATGTAATCCGGTGTCGCTGGTACGTCACTAAGTTTGTATGCTGGAAAAAATTTGGTTATATGCCAGGGGCTATCGGCACCCAGGTTATCGCGAACCCAGCAGGCAATTTTATAATGTTCTTCGGGGTCGTCATTTTTACCGGGTATTATGTTAGTACGTGTTTCGACGTGAATACCCAGATCGTGAGCCTTTTTAATGGACGCCAGCACTTCACTTACTTTCGCTGGCCGACAGATATCTTTGTAAAAATCATCATTAATACTTTTTATATCAGAACATAATACATCGACCTTACCGACAAGCAATTCAAGCGCTTCATCGGTAATATAACTATTAGAAACGTAAACCGTATACAAACCTGCCTGATGCGCTAACTCACAAACATCCAGTACATATTCAAGCCAGACAGCTGGTTCAGAATAGGTGAAGGCAATACCTTGCACACCTGCACGCACGGCTGAATCAACCAGTTTTTGAGGCGGCACCCAGACCTCGGTTGATTGCCCTTTCGCCAGATCTTCGAGCGCTTCAATACCCCAGGATATTTCCAGATTATGGCAGCCTCCACAACGAAAACTACAGCCATAACTTCCCACCGACATTACTTTGGTACCAGGCCGGTAATGTTTCACCGGCTTATCTTCAATATTTCCAATATCGATTGCTGACACAATGCCATACGACAGGTTGTATAAGGTACCGTTTCGGTTGACATGTGCCTGACAAAAACCACGCTGGCCATGGCCGATTTTACATCGCCACAAACACAGATTACATCGCGTTGTGCCATTCGCCAGTTTTTCCTGGAGTCGAGTTTCAATTAATTGATATTGTTCTGACATGTACTAAATACCTATTTTATTTCAGATGGCTATTTTATCAGTATACGCTGCTATTAACACACCCTCCTTAAAGGGGATATAAAGCGTATTTTTGTGAACTTCAACAGTGTCTAACGTTAGGTTATTATCATAATCCAGAGCTTGCTGCAGAGAAAAAAAATAACCGTCTATGGTACATTGATAAGGATAACCAAAGTTTTGCGTTGCACACATAAAGTCGTAGGCCTGTCGTG
This sequence comes from Gammaproteobacteria bacterium, assembly GCA_016764035.1. Lineage (GTDB taxonomy): Bacteria > Pseudomonadota > Gammaproteobacteria > SZUA-229 > SZUA-229. The sequence goes on along the minus strand of JAESSQ010000093.1, from coordinate 1,793 downwards.
CAGAGCCTTGCGTGTTAATTACAAAATCTCGTTGCTCAGGATAAGGGTAATAACTGGCGATAAGTGATTCTTGCTCAGTACCCACAATTTTTTCTGTTGAACGATTAGCGGTTAGTCTGGTTAGCAGTTCCAACATTAATTGCGTGCCGGTCTTTGCTAACTGCATATTTATTGATGCGTACGAATCACCTTCATCAACAATTATTTTTTTCTGCAGCATTATTTCACCGGCATCAAATTCATCTATGACGCGATGCCAGGTTACACCAAGGTCAGCCGCTTCTTTCATCTGCCAAAATACGGGTTCTGGCCCTCTATAACGTGGCAACAATGATGGGTGCATATTAAAGCATCCCTTGCTAGCATAATTAATTAACGCGTCTGGTAAACGCTTACTATAACAAGACATTAAGATCACATCGATTGCGCACTGTTGACATTTTTTAAGAATATGTTGTACAGGTTGAGATAAATCAATCAACATAATTCCATGTTGACTTGCAACAAGTGCCAGCGATTCATGCTGTGGAGATTCATACGACTGCGCGATGATTTTATCGGGTAACGTTGTTGGCTTAAATACACCAACAGCGGATATTGAAAACCCAGATGCCTGAAGCTTTTTGAAAGGAAGCAAAGACAACGCACCTGAAGAACCGATATAGAGAATATTCATCAGGTGCGTTTATAACTTGCTATTGTCTGTGTAAAATTAGCTTTAAAGGGTAATAATTTGATCCGGCATATTGCCTGAAAGCGCACCATATAAATTTGGGAAACAACCAATAACTGCCCCATCTACCAGTTTATCGTCAATCTCTCGTTCATAAGCACATTGATCACAAGCCATTAACAACATGCCTTTATCTGCCGCGACTTTTGCTAGACGCTCACCGATAGGATTATTTTTCTGTAAAACATAAGCGTTGTCTTCAAAGAAAAACATACCAACAACCTCGACACCATGTGCATCTTCTTCCAGTTGAGGGAGAATCATTTTTCCAAGTTTGTATGACACTGAATGACCTTGAGTAGAAAATATATATGCGACTTTCATTTTATTACCTTTTTAGTTTAGTTAAATAATTTTTCTTCGATATTAATTTGTTGTTGAGAATACGTTGCAATCTTTACGTTGATGTACTCAGTATCAGCATCAACATCAAACTGCATAGTGGTTACATGACGACCACCTGAAATAGTACCGATTGCTGATATCATACAAGTACAAAAGACAGGTATGATGACAGCCTCACACAACAAGACGTATCGAGGAGAAAGTGCGTTTTTATATGATGTTTGACGTAGTTTTATATTACGTTGACTGCATAACATTGATCTCTCCTATTGTTGTTGTAAATGTTGTTGTTGTAAATGTTGTTCTTGAAAACGCTAATGTTCGAGCATGGTTATACTAAAGGAATTCAGCACAATATAACCATAATTTATAACAAAAAATGCCAGCTGAATCATCAGCTGGCATTATAAAGATCACTGCTTAAACAAATGGTATTATAGCTTTATAACATCCAGACCAAGGTCGCCCACTTCCTCATGTGTGGCTGAGCTAGTTATCACGGCAACACTCGCCTCACCATTTTTAAGATATGTTTCTGTAACACGCTTTAAATCATCGATTGTTACGGCTAAAACGTTTTGACGATACTGCTGTAACTTTTCACGTGTCCTGTCATGCAAACTATTATGAAAAGCTGACCTGGCTTCTCCCGCAGGCGAGCCCGGTTTATCCATACTGCCGACAACACCGAGTATGGCTTCTTCCAGTTGACGGT
>JAESSQ010000092.1 GCA_016764035.1 Gammaproteobacteria bacterium | reverse complement strand
CTACCGGTATACCTTTTGGCATCTGCACTATAGAGAGTAATGAATCCATGCCTTTGAGGTATTTCGAAGGCACCGGCACACCCAGTATGGGCAAGGTGGTTTTAGACGCTAACATACCCGGCAAGTGGGCTGCACCGCCGGCACCTGCAATAATCGCGGCAAAACCATTAGCGCGTGCAGCAGCAGCGAACTGGAATAATAAGTCGGGGGTACGGTGTGCAGAAACGACCTTTGCTTCATAATCGATACCAAAGGCCTCAAGCTGCTCAACAGCATGTTTCATTACAGGCCAGTCACTCTGACTACCCATAACAACGGCGATTTTTCTGGTATTGTTTTTTTGTGACATATGCTTTCCTGTAGTTGCTGCAGAAAAAACAATTTATCTTATACGAATTACCCTGTCATTTATACACCAAAAGAGCGACCAGTCATGACTACAGCAAACGAATGGCATTCGTGAACACTTCCATAATATGCGCCTAAATCGGTTTTTAAATTACTTTCAGGAAAAAACTATATTCAACAATAGAAAAATTGCTACAAGATCAAGACGAAGGGATGGAATACCATCATAATGATTGAACTCATCAGGGTAAAATGCATTGCGGATGACGCTGCTCAATGATGCTTGTCGTAGACAAGATGGTTGCCTCATTCAGCGTTTGCCTATGCTCGCCAATGTTGGCTTTAATGATAGACAGTTACACAGTAAAATTTACAACCTCTGATAAGTCGCTTTGGGCAGATAAAATTTGGCTAAAATCTAAGCTAGCAGTCACCTTAATAAACGGGTAACAGCCAGATCAGGTTTGAGCCAATGCAATTTCAAGTACAGATTAAGACTCATTCCTGGTTTCGTACTCCCCTGACCATCCTGCGGCACGTGCATCCTTTATTGCTTTATCGTGAATTCGTTTATGTTTTTCAAAAAGCTCGGGGGGTAGGTTGCTCACCATACAGCCATATTTATCCCACTCCTTATCCACCTTAAGAAGCAAAGCATTAAGGCCAGCAATTAGCCATCCTTCACATGTTTCAGTTTCTTCAATTACACCAAAAACCCAAGCATCACGAATAATCTTTCCCACTGAAGTCATCCCGCCATGAGCTTCATTTTGTATTCCCATGTATTTGCCCGTACTCTTCATAAATCACTCTTATATTAATTAAAATTGTTACGTACACCATCACTTTTATCGATATTATTTCGACAAAAAATGCTTGTTAAAAAAAGATGTCAATTTTGCAGAAAATACGCTAGTAAACAACCGTTAAATGCTCTCAAAGCACGGTAACCCGTGATAATTACAAATACATTTGTAACAAATTGAGTGTGCATGAGGTATTGTTGTTAATTATAACATAACCCTTTGTAGCAAGGTTACTCGCTACAAAGCCATCAATACAATAAATATCACACCATTTTTTTAAGCTTTAATCATGTTATTTGCAAACTGCATTGCAGCCTGACGGTTTACAATGACATTTTCATCTGCAATATGATTTAAAGCACCCAGCTGTCTCAATCTCTGCATCGGTTGATCGTTTTTACCGGTGACAACAACATTATGGCCCGCTTCAATCGCTTCGATCATGCCAGTTTCAAGCGCCAAAGCAGATGAGATTCCAAGATGCACTACATCTTTAAGGTCAATCATCAATAATTTACAGTTATTATTTACTAAAATTTTCTTGGTAATTTCTTTTGATGCGCCAAAATTCATCATGCCTGTAAGGTGCAGTAATAAAATAGCACCTTTAGACTTGTCCAGCTGTTGCGCTTCTTCGTCACTTAAATCAATTCCACTTGATTCTGAATCAGTTACTGCTTTAACGTCGTCAGCCTGTAATTCTGCAAGACGTGTTATCGTAAGCACGTTGGCAACGAACAAACCAATGCCTACAGCCGCAATTAAATCGACAAATACTGTCAGACATATAACACCATAAGTAATGGCTGCCCCTTTTGCTGAAACCAAATGGACTCGCCTCAAGAAGTTCCAGTCTACGATGTCAACACCGACTTTAAAAGCAATGCCTGAAAGCACAACTAACGGAATAACAGCCGTTAAATCCGTGGCCCACAATATAACAATAACCAGAATACCTGCACGAACTAGACCAGAAAGCGCCGTTCTAGCACCTGCCTGAATATTAACTACAGTACCCATAGTTGCACCAGCACCTGGTAAGCCGCCAAACAAACCTGACATGATATTACCAATACCCTGGCCAACAAGTTCTTTATTTGAATTATGGTGTTTGCCGGTAAGACTATCAGCAATTACAGAAGTGAGTAACGCGTCAATACAGCCAAGCAAACCTAGTACCAAACCGTTTATCAACATGACTTGCCATTCGCCAGTACTAAAAACTGGCATCTGGAGTTCAGGAAACCCGGTTGGAATTTCACCAATACGACGCATGCCGTCCATATTAAAAAGTATAAGTGATAATAATGTACAAACAATCAATGCGACTAACTGTGGTGGAACGTAACGCTGTAACTTACTTGGGAATAAAAAAAGAATTGCCATGGTTAATACACCAAAAGCCAATTCCTCATATCGAATTCCTGAAATCAGCTCAGGAATATTATTTAATATTGCAAGAACACCTCCTGGCGGTGGTGCCTGGCCAAGGAGAGGCCCTATTTGTAGAATAACGAGTATGATTCCTATACCTGACATAAAACCAGAGATAACGGTATAAGGCATAAGCGTGACAAATTTACCAAGCCGTAAAAATCCAAACAATATTTGAAAACAACCCGCCATAATTACAACGGTAAAAGCCATCGCCATGCCATTGTCAGGATTGGATCCAATTAAGGTAGCCAAAACCGCAGTAAAAACAACGGTCATTGGACCTGTCGGCTCAGAAATTAAAGTAGATGAACCGCCAAATAAAGCGGCGAAAAGCCCAACCATGATGGCGCCATATAATCCAGCTTCTGCTCCTGCGCCAGAAGCCACACCGAAGGCTAATGCCATCGGTAATGCAATTACTGCAGCAGTAACGCCACCAAATGCATCACCACGTACATTTTTTAGATTGATATCATTGAAAATAAAATTCATTACACTTCTCTCCAAATATAATTTACACCAATATACAAAATCTGAATTTAGTTAAATTGATAACTTGACGATTATGAATTTTTACTACGAGACTACTTATTATTTATGAATAGGAATAATAGCTATCTGTAAATAAAGGTACCTAAATAATCAGTGTATCTCATTATTTAATTTTAACTTCTACAATCATCTTGCCTTGCTCTTTTTCAGAGCACAATTTAATCATTAATAACTTTTTCTAATGCAGGCCATAATTCAACCATATGCTTACGAAAAACCGGCTCATATTGTACCGCGAAATCTAAAAACTTTTGCGCAACAAGTGACAGCTCTTTATCTTTTGGGTGAACAATATACCAGTTCCTTAAAATTGGAAAGCCCTCTACATCTAATATAGCTAATGGGCCGTCCATCCCTTCAAGTGTAATGGTATGCAAAGAAAGCACAGACAACCCCAAGCCACTAACAACAGCGTATTTGATTGCTTCATTACTACTTAATTCCATTTTGATGGCGGGCTTTAATCCTCTGCTATCAAACAGTTTCAATGTTGCATCACGTATACCTGAGCCAGGCTCCCTAATAATAAAGGGTTCATCGAGGAGTACTTTAAGAGGTATATTTTTTTTACCAACCAGAGGATGATTCGTTGGCGCCATTACGACCAATGGGTTAGGAGAAAAGGTATAAGTCTGTAAATCGGTAGAATTGTTAGGCACCTGACCCATAATATATAAGTCGTCTATATTTGCCTGCATCCGTTCGATGACTTTTTCACGATTAGTTACATTTAGAACAAGGTCCACCCCTGGATAATCACGACTGAATTTACCTAACATTTCTGGCGCAAGATATTTTGCAGTAGTGACTACACATAATCGTAAACGGCCACTTTTTAAGCCTTTAAGGTTGGCAATATCCGTATCTAAATGGATTAGTGTTTCAAACATACTCGTGCATGCATGATAAACAATTGTACCAGCCTCCGTTGGTTGAACGTTTCGTCCTACATGCTCAAGCAAAGGCACGCCTACCACATCAGAAAGCTTGCGAATTTGTGTAGATAATGTTGGTTGTGTAAGAAAAAGTTCTTCCGCAGCACGTGTAAAACTACCCAATCTATAAACTGCTTCAAAAACCTGTAATTGCCTTAAAGTAACGTGTCGAATAAGGTGATTTGGTAAATCTGAAAGAGAAGAATTTCTAGTGTCGTGTAAATTAGGCATATGTACCACAATGTTTTAGATTACTGTAAAAAATCTCTCAGTAATACTGAGTTAGCAACCCTTACCTCGAATTATTTATTTTACTTGACTGTACTTACAGATTAGGCAATTTTATCACGTGCATGAAGTTACTGCTAAGCAATCAATCCGGCCAAACATTATTAGCTGTTTGAATATAACCACTTTTTACTTCAGGTGCTTTTTTAGAAACAGGCTGTTTATTTTGTTTATCAGCAACCTTTACTTTTTTAGAAATAGGTTGTGTTTTTTGTTTATCAGCAACCTTTACTTTTTTAGAAGTTTCTTTTTTATTGTTATCTACTTTGCTGTCATTAATTCCTTGTTTCGTCTTGCGAATTGACGCCATAAGTTTGTTTTCTACTTTATCTTTGTTTTTCATACTGTTACCTCTTTGACAAGTTCATTTAGCTCCTCAGCGGCGGCTGCACCCCGTTTCCCCATATCATAAACGCTCTTACCTTCAACCGCACTATTTCGATACACAGCTCTTCTACGTATTGTTGCTTTCGCAACTGTAAAATTTATTTCTGCAAGTGCTTCTCGCATTAAGCGTGAAAAAGTAGTACGCAATTCAAGTTGGTTTATCACCAAGATGACATCCAGGTTTGGATTAGTTTTTCTAGCCTCTTCAGCTACCTTTTCAATGTGTACAGTAGCCCATAAATCAATGGGTGAAGGTAACACCGGAATTAGTGCGATATCAGCTAGTTGCAAGACAGCTGCAGTCTGTGTTGACTGCACGTATGGGGGACAATCTATTACTACATGGTCGTAGTCGTCTTGTAATTTTTTTATTTGTTGAGAGAGTCGGGACTCGGCATCATAGACAGCTAATCTATTTTCAGTATCAGACATCTGATGCCATTGCAGTGCTGAACCCTGTGGATCAGCATCAACCAAAGCAACAGTAGCATGACTTGATAAACCAACAGAAAAGTTTATAGATAATGTTGTTTTACCTACTCCACCTTTATTACCTACAAAAGCTATTACAGTCATTTTATAAACTCAGTAATCCGAATTACTAGCCAGTGAATCTAATGCTGTTGCTAAGCGATGGTGCAGTTCACCAAGTTTTGCGTCACCTTCTTCCATATGTATAGTGGCATTAACATAATTTTTACCAAAACCCATATCTGGAAATATACCTTCACGTTCAGATATTTCTGACGCTGCATTCAGAAAATTACTTAGATCAGTGTAATTCTGAAATTCATAGCGTCTTTCCAACCTAATAGGACGAACTTTCTCTTGCCATTGATGGCTCACCAGGCACCTCCTATAAGATCATATGCCAGTAGTTTTTGATAACTCCTTTCATCATTTCGGCTGGTTTATCTGATTCATCCATTGCGCTATCGATTGAGCATGCGCCTGTTCCTCAGCAAGTAACCCTTCAAAAAATAATCGGCTATCATTATCACCTACGAAGGCGCAATGTTCTTTCGCTTTCGTATACAAACTGATGACTTCATTTTCAAATTCATAGTTATATCGTAATAACTCATGAACATTGCTACCTAAGCGGACAGGCCTTAATTGCGAGGCATTGGGTACAACACCTAACGCAATCATGCGCCCAATAATGCGATCAGCATGTGCCATTTCTTCGCTTGCTTCATTACTAAGCTTCGCCGCTATATCTGACAAACCCCAAACCTCAACTATTCTTGCCTGCGTGCTATATAGTTGCACAGCAGACAGCTCAAGGCTTAGAGCTCTGCCTAGATAACCGAGCGTTGCTGAATCAGCTTGACCAGGAAGCATAACGATTAACCAGTTAGACTATTAATGAACAATTCAAAAAAACAGTGATTAACTACGTGCTTTTCCGATACTTTCATTTAATATAGGTTCTACTTCGTTATGTGGGCGCGCTATGATGTGCGCCGCTATAAGGCCGTCACCTACACGTTCACAGGCATCTGCACCAGCACGAACTGCTGCGTTAACCGCACCTGTCTCTCCACGAACAAGGACAGTAACATAACCACCGCCAACAAATTCACGACCAATCAGTCGTACTTCAGCAGCTTTAGTCATAGCATCCGCAGCTTCTATTGCAGGGACTAATCCGCGTGTTTCTACCATACCTAGTGCTATACCATAATTATCGTTAGCCATTTTTCTTTCCTGTAAGTTCTATTGTAAGTTCTATTAAGTACTAAATTTATTTTTTAGCTACATCACCAGTAGGCAATACTGGTTCTACTTCAGGGTGTGGACGAGCAATAATATGTGCCGCTACAAGGCCATCACCTACACGTTCACAGGCATCCGCGCCAGCACGTACTGCTGCATTAACCGCACCTGTCTCGCCACGTACCAATACAGTTACGTAACCACCACCAATAAATTCACGTCCTATTAGACGTACTTCCGCTGCTTTTGTCATTGCATCTGCAGCTTCTATTGCGGGTACTAAACCGCGTGTTTCTATCATACCTAAAGCTATACCGTAGTTGTCACCAGCCATCTCTATTCTCCAGTTTATTCTAGTAATTACTAGACTATTTATTTAGCAATATCACCGGTAGGTAATACTGGTTCTACTTCGCGGTGTGGACGAGCAATGATATGCGCTGCTATAAGGCCGTCACCTACACGTTCACAGGCATCAGCACCAGCACGTACAGCTGCATTAACCGCACCTGTCTCGCCACGTACCAATACAGTTACGTAACCACCACCAAT
>JAESSQ010000091.1 GCA_016764035.1 Gammaproteobacteria bacterium | reverse complement strand
TTCAGCAAAGAACTGTACCCACATGCCATGCCCTTGCTTGCCATCAGGCCAACCAAACTGCACTGCAATTAACTGCCACTGGGAAGGTCCAATACCAAACAATGGGTTTGATAAAGCAACTGTGAACATGTCAGCCCACAGGTCTAAACGACTCTGTGCTGAATTATCACGCACACTCTCTGCGGCAAATATAGTCGAAAACTCTTGAACGACACTTGGCCCCGCTAGAATCGAAATCGAGAATATAGCAAATATTGTCAGGCTAATAGTCTGACGATTTTTTGGCATCTTATAGGCAATAATGATTCCCGTAATCAACAGACCTAACATAGCGCCGCGAGACATACACATAAAAGAGACATGAGCTATTAATCCAGCAATTGACCAGCTCAACCATTTTTGCCAGTTTTTTTCTGAATATAAACCCAGAAACACAGCCAGTCCAAATCCAGCTGTCATTTCATGTGCGATTGCATTCATGCCAATCATGCCACGTACAAAACCCATGCTCAGATAATACAAATTTTCCTCTAATGCAACTAAGCCTAAACTAATGACAATGCACCACGCCAGCATCTTAAGTTTTTCAACCGAATCTATAAGCGTCATTACGATAAGAAAAGGCAGCAAAACTTTTAGCATCAATACAACAAAATCAATCGCTCTCTCCTGACTACCCTCATCAATCATTAGCGTACTCATAAACGACCAAGCAATAAAAGCTGCGAAACAAACAACGATTAGCTTAGCTTTTCCAAAGTCCCAGTTACCAAATCGCTTAATCACCCATCCAAGAATTACCGCAATTATAACTATTTTGCTATAAGAACCATCCGGCACCGCCCAAAACCAGGTTTTTGTTGGCTTAATTATGGACAGACTTATATACATGCATACGCCAATAAATGGCAGAAACGGCGCAATAAGGGCGCCGCCATAAGAAATCAAATAGGTAACTAACAGAGCTGGGGACATGTTTTATATTTTGGCGTCTCTTCTAATAAACTTATGGATTTTAAAAGCACTTGATTCAGCACTATTATGCTGGCAAGTTATTTAGCAATTTCATCCTGCAGGTTATGTTCATATGTATTATTAGCTTAATGCATTGCATATAACGTCACCATAAAAAATAAGCTCAGCAATAAAATGGCGAGGACTAAACAATAGCTTCCAAATAGAGACTCTCATATTTATCCGCCATTTGTCTGACGGAGAAATGTTTTAGATATCGCTCTCTTCCAGAATTCCCAAGTTCTGCTCTTATATTTTTATTCTCAAGTAAATCAATAATAGCCGAAGCAAATTTTTCAACATCATTACTTGGACTGATAAAACCGGTTTTATTATCAACCACTACCTCAGGATTTCCTCCGACATTAGTAACAATACAAGGCTTACTAAGTGACATAGCTTCAAGCAGAGTCATCGATGCTCCTTCGCTAAAAGATGATAATAAAAAAATCTCAAACAGATTAATATATTTCTGTGGGTTATCAATAAACCCTGTGAATACAATATCGTCAGCAATTTCCATAGCCTCTGCATGCTGCTTCAAGTCTGCCATCAGGGCACCATCACCAATAATAATAAGCTTAATATCAGTGATTTGTTGTTTAACTCGATAAAAAGCATCAATCATCATGCTTTGGTTTTTTATTGGCTCTAATCTAGAAATAGTACCTATGTAACGAAAACCGTTCGACAGATTGAGCGCCTTCAGCAGCTCATGTTTATTTACATTATGCTCCTTTAAATCACTGATTCCATTATAGATGACTTTAACTTTTTTACACTGAATATATTCATATTTAGCTACAGCATCAGCTGTTGACTTAGATATTGCCGTCACATGATCCGTAGCTAATAATAACAAAGGATTTATTATCCTACGCTTTGCGTTATGGATGTCTGGATAAAAACGTCCATGCTCTGTGAAAATAACTTTGGTTTTTGTAAACGAGGCAGACAGTACGCCATAAAAGTACGGCGTGTATTGATGGCAATGCATCACGTTTATTTTTCTTTTTTTAAGTAACTGCCGCATAAATTTCAGCAGTTTAATATCTATTCCTGGTTGCCTTTGAATATTTTCTATATGAATACCCTTTTCTTGCAATGCCAACCCTAGTGGACCGATTTCTCCGTCAATACATAATATTTCATGTGTAAACCTGTCTACATCAGAGTTTTCAATTATCTGGCGGATAACCTGCTCAGTGCCACCGATACCCATATTAAAAGTAACATGTAATATTTTAATTTTGACGTCATTCATGACATATTAACTAGCATACTTCTGCCACCAAAATTCAAACATCAACAAGCTCCATATGGCTGAGGAATGATCTTTAATTTCCTGTTGATGCTCCAGCCATATTTTTTTAATTTCCTCCGGCTTAAAATAATTAGACAGACCATTTTCTACCTGGAACAACTTTTCTTCTACTGTGCTTTTAAGTTCATGCCTAAGCCAATGCGCCAAAGGTACGGAAAAACCCATTTTTTTACGGTATAAAATATCTGGCGGAAGCAATTGACTGAATGTTTTCTTTAATATGTATTTTTTTTCTTTCTGATTTAATTTCAACGACGACGGGATACTGGCTGCATATTCCACTACTCTGTGGTCGAGGATAGGTGCACGCACTTCTAACGAATTAGCCATACTCATGCGATCTACTTTTACCAGTATGTCGCCAACCAGGTAAGTTTTAATATCGGTATACAACACCCTCGATAAATGGTCGTCCGCATCTGCATCATTATAAAACTGCATGCTCTGTGTTGATGGATGATAACCATCAACCTCCCTTTTTAAATTATCGTTTGCTAAACGATTCCACATCGAATCCGTCATAAATGTGTTGGTTAAATAAAAACCTTCTGCTGGACTTTTACTCATGGCATTTAATAAAGTGGCTGCACGATTAAACGTGCGAACGCTACTATGTTGTAATGGTTTAACGAACGGTGGAAACAAATTATTTCTAATAACATCAGGGACTTTAGTCCGTAGATCATTCTCAATCTTATCTACACTGTATTTACTGTAACCTGCAAAGTTCTCATCGCCTCCATCACCTGCAAGCGCAACAGTAACTTTTGTTTTTGCTAATTGGGAAACAAAGTATGTAGGCACCAGGGACTGATCTGCAAAGGGTTCATCAAAAAAACCAACAATATGCTCGAGGTGATCAAGTATATTTTCTTTTACGGTTAACTCATGGTGTGTTGTTTGATATTGGTCTGCTACTTGTTGCGCATACTGCACTTCATCATATTTTTTGGAATCAAAGCCAATAGAACAAGTAACCACGGGTTTTTCGCTGTTATTTGCCATCAATGCAACAATACCACTTGAGTCGACGCCACCACTCAAAAACGCACCAAGAGGTACATCACTTATCATGCGCTGTTTTGTACAAACATCGATGACATCTAGCAAGCCATCAGCAATTTCTTTTTCATTTGATGTACTTTGCTCTTTAAATGACACATCCCAATATTGTTTAATATCAATACCGTTTTTATTTATTGTGAGATAGTGCCCCGGTTTAAGCTTCTCTATATTTTTAAAAATAGACTTTGATTCCGGCACATATTGATACACAAAAAAATCATATATTGCGTCTGGTCGTATATCTTTCGGTACGCTTTCGATTTCTAAAATAGCTTTTATCTCAGAGCCAAAGATAAAACGTTTTTGATCCTGATAATAATACAATGGCTTTTTACCAAGCCTATCCCTTGCTAAAAACAACTCCTGCTTACATTTATCCCACAGTGCAATGGCAAACATACCAAATAATTTGTCGAGACAGCTGGGGCCTTCAAATTGATAGAGAGCTAATATAACCTCTGTGTCTGTCTTGGTTTTAAACTGATATCCTTTTTTCTCAAGATCTTTTCTTAACTCCAAATAATTATATATTTCACCATTAAAAACGATAACAAGATTACCGTCCTGTGAAAACATTGGCTGATTACCCGCAGTCGATAAATCGATGATACTAAGTCTGCGATGACATAAACCAATACCATCATCCAGATACTCTCCATGCGCATCGGGGCCACGATGTGCAATTTTATCGCCCATTTTCAGCAAACTCGATATATCGCCTGTTGCATCAAAAAATCGGGTGAACCCTGCTATTCCACACATCGTTTAGTGGCTCCGATTTGTTGTCAGAAGGTCTTTATACAGGGTGGTGTATTCATCAGCCATGCGCTGTCCTGAGTAACGTTCATTAACAAACGCTCGTCCTTGTTGTGCCAATTCTTTCGCTTGCATTTCATCTGTCAGTAAATTCGTCCAATATTTTTTCAACGTTTCCTGATCACCATATTTTGCTAGTAAGCCTGTTTTATTATGCATCACCAATTGATCAATACCTGGAATATCATAAGCAGCAACTGGCACTTCCATTGCTATCGCTTCCATCAAGCATCGTGGAATACCCTCATCGGAAGAGGTCATAACAAACAGATCAAATTGACTTAACAGCGCCAACCTGTCATTTCTAAAACCAAGAAAGTGTATGGACTCTGCTGATGGCAATGTATTTGCCAATACTTCCATTTCATGGCGACTACTACCGTCACCCAAAAACTGTATTTCGATATTATTATTTTCCAACCACATCTGATTATATATATTCAATATGTGGTCAATTTTTTTACGCGGAATCATTTGCCCTATATAACCAATCCTACGTTTAGCATCCGTCTTCTCTTTTATACTTTTGTTCACTCTATACTGCTCTACTTCTTTTAAATCCACCGCGTTTCTGATGAAATATAGTTTCTTTTTAGCAATACCTGCTTCTCTTACTTCCCCCATCAACTGTTCAGACAATGGCACGACGGCATCGCAAAACTTAAGCGCAAATTTACCCAAACGAATAAAAGCTTTCAGCTTTATGTCAGCTGGCTCACCGAAACCATGTGGTGTTGAAATAGATTTAATACCAGCCAAACGCGCAGCAATCAATCCCATAATATCGGACTTATAACCATGCGTATGAATGATGTCGATTTCTCTTTCCTTAATCAATTTAACAAGTGCACGAATAGCAGACAGACTGAATCGACCATTCATTTCAATATCAAAAGCCTGGTTTTTATCTGCATTAAAATGTTCGAGTATTTCAGGTCGGCGTCCATTTTCTGTAGTAACAACAAGATCCGATCGTACCTTTTCAGGATTAAGATTATTGCTCAACGCCAGAATCCAGCGCTCTGCACCATAAAACCCCGTGGGGGTTATAAATTGTAAAACATTTATCGTACGCATGTATTTATAGCAATGATTGTAGTGTGATAAAAAAAGCCAGGTAGTCAGCAGGACCAAACTGCTTACAGTTAGTATAGCTTTCATATTTAGAGTAGACGCTATTGTTGTTTGATCTCTAGGCGTACTCCATGTTATTTGAACGTTACCTCGCAATGACTGCAATACGCCTTTCATCGAATTAATGTTTATCAGATAAAAGTAATAGGGGATAAGTAAAACAGATGGGCATGAAGGCCTATTTGTTAATGACTTGCCTAATAAAATGCTCCATACAAATAAAATACCCAATAAAAGCAGCCACTGAAAAACGGCTAACTTCATCTGTGCCAATACGATAATACCCACCGCTGCAATCACTATAAAAAAAGGAATTAACCATCGCAATAATTTATGTGACAAAATTTCAAGCGAATAAAAACCAAACTTAAATGGGTTTAGTACCGTTTTGTTTTTCATTAATCCACTAAAACTACGATTAACTATTCGTTGTTTTCGTTTGCCTTCTTTATCAAAGTCGCCTGCTGTTTGTTCGTAGCAAATCGCATCAGCATCAAAAACACCTCTATACCCCTGCGCAATTATTTGTAGCGGATTTACAAAATCATTAATATCTTCCTGCCCCATAGGTTTGTATAACGATTTCCTAATCGCATATATAGCACCGTCGCCACCGACCACAGAATGTAATTTACTTTCTATTTTTTTAATGTAAATCTCATACTGCCAATAAATGTTTTCGGCGAAACCAGCGCCACTCTCTTCATCATCTTGATAGATTGCTGCACCAACAACATAGCCTACTGATTTGTCGTCAAAATTTCGCACCAGCATTTTTAATGCATCGTCTTTATACATAGCATTAGCATCAGAAAAAACTACAATCTCACCAACGACTTCAGTAAGTGCAAGATTTAACCCCATCGTTTTACCTAAACGCCCTTCCTGTCGAATAAGTTTTATACGGTCATTACAATGCTGTTTAATAAGCTCGTCAGTACCATCATCCGACCCATCGGAAACAAAGACAATTTCTAATTTTTGCAACGGGTAATCAAGTGATAAACAGTTTTTAATCTTTTGTTCAATAACATCTGCTTCGTTATAACAAGATACAATCAAACTTATCGTTGGCGTAATATCTGCGATATTCCGAGACCTGCCTTTCATTATCTTATCCAGAATGATAAGCAATAGTGGATAGCCAATGTACACATAGATTGGTATAAACAATGCAACCAGTGTGATGATAATTACTAACGTTGTCATAACGAAATATGCCTGCGTAAGCGAGGTCCAACTGTGTTTACCACCGACAGCGGTAATTTTCTCCAAACAGCCTCAACCAAACGCCTGGCTCGACCTGCACTACTACTCGTCTGTGCAATCACACCTTTTTTGTTTAGCGTCTGCCAGTCTAACAATACGGGCTTTGCACCCCATTGTTTTTTAAATTTATAGGTGCCTTCACCAAAAGTTGAGCGACCAAAATCAAATTGTTTACAGCCTCTATCACACGATACGCGCAATAAATTCCAGTACAGCAACATATTCGGTGCCAACCGATTATAGTCACGTAATGTTGATGCCCATGGAATAACCACATTGTCACCGCTGAACAATAAAATACCGGCACCGACAATTTTTCCTTCAAACCAGACTCGACCAACAAGCATGTCATCCTGATACATTTCTCTTAATGCCTGAAACCATTTCTCTGAATGGGTAGGCGAACCTAGCAGATGCATGTTTCGGCAAAAGACATGATAAAAATCACTAATACTTTTTTTATCATTTGAATAATCGAACTGCAAACCATTCTTTCCTGCTTTTTTTACCTGGCTACGCAACTTGGATTTAAACCCAGCAAGTAACACTTCTGCGGACTCTGGCAAGTCCAGCATCATGCTTACTTTTCGATTTTTCAGGTCAGTGCTTGCTGGCATATCTGTGATACGTTGCCGAAGATGCAACGGCATTGCCTGTGACGTTTCTGCCCTGTTTAATGCAAATACAATCAACTTGTTTTTGACCACGTCATTATCAGCTACTACACCACCAACATCACAAAAAGGTAATGCGCAGAACGACTGTTTGCCACTTATACTTTTAAACCGGCACAACGGTAAAACGCCTACAATTTTATTATCTGTCTCCGCAATTAAATACTCGAAGTCAAAACCATAGGCTTTTTTAACAGCTTGTAACCACTGCATATGATGATATGGCGTGGCATGTAAGGAAGCCGCCAAATAATTATTTATCTGAACAAGCTGATGTGTTTCGGCAATAGAGACTATCGTAGTCATCGTCGTTTTCGTCCTGTTAGACGATCAACTATTGCTAGTGATCTTCCACATAGATAAAAGTAAAATATTACTGGCATCACAAGCATGTAGTTAATTTTTCGAAGACCAAACTTATAAACAGTAAGCAAGAATGACACCATATACATAATCAAAAAGTAAACAGGTAATGCCATATGCATTCCTGCCAAGGTCATAGCTATTGCTATTAAAAACAAAATCAAATTCAGGCTGGCAAACCAGGCTAGTTTAGACGCTATGTATAATTGCCAGGTATCCACATCTTGCCGGCCATGCCAGCGCTCACGCCGAATAAATCCAGACAGAGTTTCAGGGTAGCCATCATGCGTTACCACCAGGTCTGCGTTATTTTGAATAACACCTCCCACGCCGCTCGCTTTCTGGCAAAAATCGTAATCTTCCGCTGTCTCCAGGTGTTCGCTGAACCCTTGAATTTTATCGAATAATATTCGAGATGTAATAAGATGCCCAGAGTTAATGTACGGTGCGCTATAGCTTGTTAACTGTGAAAACCAGAAGGTATGTAACCAGTTACTTTTTTCTGCCGATTGAACCCTCGAACCCGTAACCAACAAAGGCGAAGCATGTAATTTTTGTATGACAGAACCCAACTGCGCGTGCCAGTCAGTAGAAACGTTAACATCCGCATCAATAAATATAAGAATGTCTGAAGCGGATGCCGCAACACCTCGATTTCTAACCGCGGCAATCGTTCCATATGGAAAGTCGATAACCATCGCTCCATGCTGTTTTGCTATAGCAGCAGTATTATCTGTCGAACCATTATCCACAACAATAACTTCCAGACTATTAGCCTGAGCCAATGACTGTAATGTATTCTGTATATGCTTTTGTTCATTAAAAGCAGGAATAATAACTGATGCAATTTTCTTTTTATTCATTAACAAAAACTAGTACGAATTATAATTATTAGGTTTACACTGCTGAGAAACTTAATGTCAACTTACCGCTATATTAAGAGCCACTTACAATGTTCATTGTTGCCTCGTTTGAATTAATTTTGCTGGGTTACCCACCATAATCGAATAATCAGCAACATCTTTCGTCACCACTGAACCGGCGCCGATGATGCATTTTTTTCCTACATTGGCCATGATTAACGCGCCATTTCCCACCCAACTATCTTCGCCAATTTCAACCTTTGTATAAGCACCGCCTTGTTGCTGAATGGGTTTATCCAAATCAGCAAAATTATGCTGTGCGCTGCCGCTCATGATATGTACTCCACTGGCTATTAGACTATTATTACCAATCTTGCACATGCCAATATTACATTGTGGCCCTATATACACGCCTTCGCCTATCTCCGTGTCTTGTTGCGAAAATAAGGTGGCAAAACCAATGACACAATCAAAGTGACAAAATGTCATTGTCATTCGATAAAAAGCGATTCGACAAAAACTGCCAAACTTACCCGGCAGCAGACTCAATAATTGCGAGTAACTTGCTATCGAATTGCTTTTTGAAAGCGTGCGCGTGACAAGATATAGCAGATACAATGGAGAAACCATTATCACAAAAAGATTTGAAACGATTTTTTTAGTGTTTGACTTCATCTATCACTGCTATTCCTTGTGGTTCTCTTCACTGCTCAGGGTTACAAGCTCAGTCCACGCTTTAGGTTAATACGAACGTGACAATAATAGTACATACTGTACTTTCTGTATCATATTGCAGAAAATAGCTTTTATGAAAAAAGCTTTAAGACCTATTTAAAACTTAATACTCTTGTTCTACACAACCTGATAACCAGCGTGCCGATAGTGAACATTCTCTGCTCAACTTTAACCATATAACTGGCATGAACCATTTACGTTAAAACAGTGCTAACATCAAACCAATACACTATATTATAACCATAATATAATAGTCTAAAGCGCAACAATCAGATAATCGCAATAAAAAGGAACAACATGTCAAATTTTAAAAAGTTTACTGCAACAGTCAGGTACTACTTATTAGCTACTTCACTACTTGTCACTTCTGCCTGTAGTCAAGACATGAATGAACAACAAACAATGCTAAGTGCTAAAAACCATCTTAACGAAGGCGACCCAAAAACGGCGTCTATCGAGCTAAGAAATGTATTACAAAACAACAATGACAATGCAGAAGCCCGTTTTTTATTAGCAAACATCAATCTTCAAATCGGTAATCTAGAAGACGCCAAGAAAGAATTGTTGCGCGCCAAAGAAGCCGGCTGGGATGCCGAACAAATCCAACCCAAAATAGCACTAATATTACTTGCACATGCTGAATATGATGAGCTCCTAAAATCTATTATTAGCCTCGACACCTGGTCCGCCACAACGCGCGCCAACATATCGGGATTACGCGCTATAGCAGAAGCAAGTCTTGGCCACACTGCACTGGCAAAAACCACACTTAAAAATGGCGCGAGCATAGATCCCAATGCATTACATATTCTGAGGGCAACAGCTATGTTTGAATTCTCCGGATTATTACAAGGAGACCCTACCGGTACGACTGAAAAAGCGCTTTCACTGTACCCAGACAATATAGAACTACTATTTTTGTACGCCGCCATCGATCAAAACAACAATAAACTACTAAGAGCAAGTGATACCTATAAAAAAATCATTAACCAAGACCCGCCAAACATCACAACGCTGTATAGCCAACGCGCATCTATTAATCTTGCTCGCCTTGAAATTGCCTTACAAAACACTAGCAGCGCCAAAAAGATTCTTGCTAGCATTCTGAAGAAAAACGAAAACAATCCTGAAGCCAATTACCTAAGTGCTTTATTGGCCTTTAGTGATAAAGATTTTAATCTCGCTGAAAACCATTTACAAAAACTACTAGCGCTAATACCTGACCACTCATTGTCACAACAGTTAATGGGGAAAATTAAGTTTGCCAGCAAAAAATATGAGCAGGCCTCTCAATTCTTTATTGAATTTTTAAAAAAGGTTCCCAATGACATCACCACCCAAAAACTTCTGGCACAAACCTACATTCTTTTAAACCAGTCAGAAAAAGCTGATGTGATCGTTCAATCCTTACTTAAACAGGATGCAAATGATGCTGAAACATTACGCTTACAAAGCCAGCTGAAATTTATTGAAGGTGATACGCGTGCGGGAATACAGTCACTAGAGAGTGCTTTAAAAACCAAACCCGATGATATGTCTTTGCGTGAACAATTAATTAAAGCCTATATTACCGGTGGTAAAACCGAACAGGCACTAAAAGAAATAGAGGCTTTTAAAACGCTCAGTAACGATACCGAAACAGCCCAAAAGTTAACCATTTCAACGTACGTGCAAGCAGGTAAGGTAAATAAAGCAATTGCCATTGCACAAGAAATTCTTCAAAGCAAACCCAATGATTCTGAAACGTTATCACTTAATGGTGCCCTTTATGCCGCCAACAATGATGACAAATCAGCTCGAGAGTATTTTTCACACGCACTTCGTGAGGAAGATAAACTCCTGTCGGCCACAATGGGTTTGGCGCGCATAGAAGTAAAAGAAGATAATTTGGACGAAGCCATCGAGCTATACAGCGGCCTGGTTGACGCCAAAGCTGGAGGCGCATTACCCATGCTCGCACTATCCGAACTAGCTGCCAAACAGGAACGACCTGACGACATGCTGTCCTGGCTGGAAAAAGCGCGCGATACATCATCAACTGACATCAAATCACGCATTATTCTTGCTAATTATTACCTCCGCAATAAACAATTAAATAAGGCAACAATATATTTAAAAGAAGCCCAAAAATTCTCGCCAAATCATGCGGAAGTCCTGACATTACAAGGCAAGTTACTCATCGTGCAAAAACGATACAAAGAAGCGCTTCCGCCCTTAGAAAAACTGGTCAATGGATTAGCCAACCCGTCTAGCGCACAAGTTTTACTTAGTGAAGCCTATATAAACCTGGGCAGAATAAAAGAAGCACTAACCAATCTACGCGCGGCCGTAAAAGCCCAACCAAAAAACTACCGAGCCTTAGGCCTGTTAGCTGAAACGGAATTAAACGCTGGTAATTATGAAAAAAGCCTTAGCAACGCTAAAAAATTACAAAAAGAACGACCTACATCAAATATTGGTCACATTCTTGAAGGTAACGTAGGGATGGTGAAAAAGAATTATAAGAATGCTGACTTAGCGTATAACAAGGCATGGACGATGCAACATTCAGCACAGTTGGCTATAAGGTTATATTCAGCAACAACGAAAATAAAAGATTTTAATACCGCAATCAAACCATTAACCACCTGGCTTAGCGACAATCCTGATGACAATGATATTCGTTTGTTTCTTGCTGCCCAATATTTAGGTGCAAATCAAAATGACAATGCTATGCATGAATATGAGCTCATCCTGAAAGATGACCCTGACCACGGCACCTCTCTCAATAATCTGGCATGGCTTTATTCACTCAATGATAATCCGAAATCTCTGGATTTAGCTGAAAGAGCCTACCGACTAGCACCTGAAAACGCTGGCATTCAAGACACTTACGGATGGATACTTATTCAACAAAATCAAACAGACAAAGGCAAGCGCCTGGTAAGACAAGCCATGGACACGCTGCCTGATGATTCGGAAATCCGTTACCATTATGCTGTTGCACTGGTTAACTCCGGCGATGAAAAGAAAGGTCGTCAAATTCTTGAACAAATTTTAAAACAAGACAAAGTTTTTTATAGCCGGAGTGATGCTAAAACGTTGATGGATAAACTAAACTCAAGTAAATAATATTTTAGCTAAGGCTCATACCCTGAAAAAGGATACCGTTTCATAGATGCGGCACACGGATTAACAACCAGACTAGCAATTTTATGTAGGCATATTTATATGAAATTTTTCAGCGACCTGGCTGATTTTAGCGTTGCCGAGATCAAAGAGCTGATTACACTAGCAACAAGACTAAATAATAAACCTGAACCGAGGGCGCTCGAAGGCAAAATACTCTCGTTATTATTTCTCAGCCCATCGCTACGCACCTTGATTTCTTTTCAATCAGCAATGGCAAGGCTCGGTGGAGGCACTTTTGTTGTTTCCCCGGAGATGTCTATTCATGGACTGGAGTCTCGCTCAGGTATCATTATGGACGGCACCGCCGCCGAACATATACGAGAAGCCGTTCCTGTTATAGCATCTTACGGAGATGCTATCGGAATTCGTGCCGCGGCAAAAAGCGAAAACCTTAATGATGACCTGATAGACCGTGAATTTCATGAGTTAACATCACTCATCGAAACACCGTATATTAATATGGAATCCGCAATCAATCACCCTTGCCAAAGCCTCGCCGACTGGAAAACGTTAGACGACTTAAATATCACTACAAATAATAAATTCGTTCTTTCATGGACCTGGCACCCGCACCCATTACCGTTTGCTGTGCCTGCTGCAACTTTACATATGGCCGCACTCCGCGGCATGGATATTACCGTCCTAAGGCCAGAAGGTTATGCTCTACCAAATTCAATCATGAAAAAAGCAAATCATGCGGCGTCAATTAATGGCGGCTCAGTAACAGAAACTGACAAACTCGACGTCGCAATGAATGATTGCAACATTATTTATGCAAGCTCATGGGCATCAGCTGATCATTATGGCAACAGTAGCGCAGAAGACGAAGTCAGACCCGCCCTACGACAATGGTGCATTGATGAGCATTGGTTCAATAAGGCAAGCGATGATTGTCGCTTCATGCATTGCTTGCCTGTACGCCGGGGTGTTGCTGTCACCGACCGTATACTAGATGGGCCGCGCAGTGTTGTTATCGCCGAAGCAAAAAATCGTATGCTGGTTCAAATGGCACTGCTACATAAAATGTTATCCAGCTCGTAAAGTGCACGCACAATAATCTGAATTAATCAAATAAAAACATTGGTGTAAGACGAGGAGATAGTACTGAAGATTTCACGATTATCCTTCCGCATTTATTCTGTAAGATTGTTGCACGATATTAGAAATAGCTAAAATAAAAGACGTGCAATGCAGCAATAATAGCCTGCCTAAACAATCCATGGTTATTACTTTATGATGATTTTTTCTAACGCATCAGGCGTATCTGTCAAACCCAAGGTATTTAATACGTCCCATGTTGTGGTGAACTGAAAATCAGTCATCAAGTTCCGCAAACGTGACTCACACTTGTCCAGGTTATTATAATGCCTGAAACGTGAAAACCAACTGGCCTGTATTTTTGGCTGTTCTGGATCAACTTCCCAAGGGTGCAGATAAAAAATAAACGGTTTCTGCTGTTTGTTAATCTGCGCCAAACCCATTTTACTCAACCAATATGGGTATAAACGAAAATAACCGCCGCCTGCAATGGGTAACCGATAATTAACAATTTTTGCTGTCGACAAAGGAAACTCAATAATACTGTTACCAGAAGGTGTCTCTAGCAGATAAGGGTGCTCTGGCGAATCAGGCATACCATAGCGATCATGTCGCACTGGAAATATACTGGAATCGTATACAAAACCACTCTCAGCGAGTATATCGAGCGCCCATTGTGATTTTTCCGTGATGGAATAACTAGCTGCACGGTAACCTAATACTGGCTGCTGAATGATATCTTCCAGTATGCTTTTTGCACGTATTGTTTCCGCCCTAAAGACTTTAGGGGTTTGGTTGTATACAAGCTGGTGGCTATAACCGTGACAAGCCACCTCGTGCCCTCTTTGAGCAATCTCTAAAATCAGCTTATTTGCCCTTTCAGCCACCCAACCAAGCGTGAAAAACGTAGCCTTAACCTGATACTCATCAAACAAATCTAAAATTCGATGCGTATTGTTTTCGACACGTAAAGGTATGCGATCCCAGTCCGCCTGCTTAATACTGTTGGCGAATGCTGATACTTGGAAATAGTCTTCTACATCGACTGTCAGTGCATTT
>JAESSQ010000009.1 GCA_016764035.1 Gammaproteobacteria bacterium | reverse complement strand
GTGCCAACCAGCCAGGGCATAAACGAAGCATTTTCTACCGGATCCCAGAACCACCAGCCACCCCAGCCCAATTCGTTATAAGCCCACCAGCTACCTAAAGCGATACCAATGGTTAAAAAACTCCAGGCGATTGTGGTCCAGGGTCGAGACCAGCGCGCCCAGGTTGCATCCAGTTTTCCACCAAGCAGTGCCGCGACGGCAAAAGCAAAGGCGACAGAAAAACCAACATAACCCATGTATAACATCGGTGGATGAATCGCCAAACCGGGGTCTTGCAACAAAGGATTTAACTCAGTACCGTCGAGTGGTGTCGGAAACAGGCGCTCGAAAGGGTTAGATGTGAACAACATAAAAGCAAAAAAACCTGTGCTTATCATACCCATTACCGCCAGCACCCGTGCCATCAAAATTTCTGGCAAGTTACGGCTATATACCGCTACCGCGATAGTCCAGAACGCAAGGATCAGCGACCACAATAATAAAGAGCCTTCATGCGAACCCCAAACACCGGAAATACGGTACATCAATGGCTGCACCAGATTAGAATGCTTCGACACGTATAACACCGAAAAGTCATGTGTAATAAAGGCGTGCGTCAGAGCAGCATAGGCCAGACCAACAAAAAGAAACTGAGTTAATGCAGCAGGTCGCGCCAGTGAAATTAGCGTGGCGTCATTTTTTGCCGCACCAATTAAAGGTATAACACTTTGCACGATGGCAACGACGAAGGCGATGATTAAAGCAAAATGACCGAGTTCAGGTATCATTATTTATTAGCCTTAAATACTATCTAGCGTTATAGTTTTTGACGATTTTTTTGCTTTCGCCGCTTCTTCCGCCGTCTTTAATGCAGCCGCTACCTCGGGTGGCATATATTTCTCGTCATGCTTTGCCAACACTTCCTGCGCAATAAATTTTCCATCGGCCTGCAAAGTGCCCATGGCAACGATACCCTGACCTTCGCGAAACAGATCAGGCAGTATGCCTGTGTATTCAATAGTCATGACTTCAGTATTATCGGTTACATCAAAATTTATCTGCAAACTATCGGGAACACGTTTAATACTGCCATCGACAACCAATCCACCTACGCGGAAGGTATGCTCTTTAGGTGCTTCCCCGGCTTTTACCTGCGCCGGACTATAAAAGTACAGCAGGTTTTCTTCAAAAGCCGTCAGACCTAACACTGCCGCGATGGCAACACCGAACACGATTGAAAAAATTAATACTTTTCGTTTGCTTCTCTTATTCATAACAACTTCTATTTAGGTAACTCTGCTGATTATAGCTGTTCACGTTCTAACTGCTCACGTTTTAATGTTCGTTTGATGCGTTTGATAACCTTTTTACGCTGCATCAACGGAGACACAATATTTGCCAGGATGATAACCAACGCCAAGGCGTAGGAGCTCCACACATAAAAAGCATAACCACCCATATTAAAAAATTCTGACCAGTTCATTTATAGCTTTTCCACTAATTCTCTCACCCAGCGACGATTACGGTCACGATACAAGGCTTCGTTTCGGGTTCGCATCAATACTATTGTTGCATAAAACAACTTAAACGCCAGTGCCATCAACAATAATGGAATCAACATGTCGATATGCATCGACGGTGTATCAAATTTGGTTACTGTCGCGCCCTGATGCAACGTGTTCCACCACTCCACAGAGTAATGAATAATCGGAATATTAACCACCCCCACAATGGCTAATAAACCACTGGCTTTATCGGCGCTGCGTTGATCATCGATGGCGGACTGTAATGCCATATAACCCAGGTACAAAAACAACAGGATAAGTTCCGAGGTTAAACGTGCATCCCACACCCAATACGCGCCCCACATCGGTTTGCCCCACAACGAACCTGTTACCAGGGCTAAAAAAGCAAATGAAGCACCAATCGGCGCACTCGCTGCTGCCACCATATCCGCCAGTCGAATCTGCCAGATAATGCCAATGCCCGAAGATATCGCCATCACCATATAAACGAACAAAGACATCCACGCCGCGGGCACATGAATGAAGATAATACGATAACTTTCGCCCTGCTGATAGTCTGTCGGCGCAACGAACAAGCCCAGGTACAAGCCGTATAGCCCTATCAAAAGAGCGCTGATAGACAGCCACTTTATTAGCGGTACAGACATGCTGTAAAAGTGTTTGGGTGAAGAAAATCGTTGTATCCAGTTCCACATAATTTAAATCTTTTATCGAGTTGTCACTATTATATTACGCTTAGCTGTTACGTATCTATCGTGCTGCAGTAATTCGTAAGGCCACAGCCGTTGCCAATGGTGCCAACGAAAGAGACAACGCTAACATCGCGCCTAAAAACAACAATTGGCCTTTGACGGATGAGCCATGCATAGCCACATCTACCGCGTTTGCACCAAAAATTAATATCGGAATATATAACGGCAGAATAATCAAAGACAATAAAACACCGCCACGGTTCACTGCCACGGTTAAAGAAACCCCGATTGCACCCACCAGGCTCAATACTGGTGTGCCCAACAACAAACTGTAAATTAGCACCGTAATCGCTTCCGCAGGCAATGACATAAACATGCCCAGCAGCGGCGCAATGATAACCAAAGGCAAGCCGGTCAATAACCAGTGCGCAAAAACTTTTGCCAGTACTAGAATCATCAACGGGTTCGGGCTCAGCATCAGCTGGTCCAGCGAGCCGTCTTCATAATCCAGCTTAAAAATTCGATCTAATGATAACAAAACGGCCAGTAACGCTGACACCCAGATTACACCGGGTGCCATGGCCTGCAATGCGTCTGGCGTCGGTGTTATCGCCAGCGGAAAAAGACTGACCACCAGCACAAAAAATATTAGCGGATTGATCAACTCGTGCCGGTTACGCATAGCCAACCGTAGATCACGCACCAACAGATGATAAAAAGCTTTTAACATAGCATTACAATGCCTTGATTTGGCGACCGAGCTGAACAGAGTGCATTTTTCCGTCCAGCAGCATGCCATGATGCGTGGTAAAAATCACACTACCACCTGCGTCACGGTGCGCAATTATCATCGATTCCATCAAGGCCACACCTTGTGTGTCCAATGCTGTTAATGGCTCATCCAGTATCCATAACTTTGCTTGCGATAATTGAACGAACGCTAATAGTATTCGTCGACGCTGGCCTGAGGAAAGAGCTTTGCCCGCAACATCGTCATAACTACCCAGGCCAACTTTTAGCAACGCATCCTGCAATATATCTTCTGTCACCGTAAGCGAACGCGTGTCTAATAACGAACGCACATTTTCAGCTACCGTCAACTCCGCCTTGATACATGGCAAGTGGCCGATATAAACCATGTTGGCATAATAATCTTCGCGGTTAGCCTGTATTAACGCGTTGCGCCACAATACCCGTCCCGCTTCCGCTAAACGTAAACCACAGATTATCCTCAACAAACTGGTTTTACCGCAACCGTTTGCGCCTTCAATCTGCAACACCTCACCCTCAGCCACAGTGAAGCTTAACGCACTGAATAGCTGGCGGTCATCACGGATACATTCTAGGGACTGGACTTCAAGCATAGGTAGTAAAGGGTGGTTTTTGAATCGTCAACACAAAGTAAAATAATTATTATACATAACTACCCATCCATAGACATGCGTCATAGCACCCGTCCCTTGGATATGCGTCACACCGCCATCCTTCGCTCATCGTGACATACCGTCCATCCCTGGACATAAAAAAGGATGGCCAAAGCCACCCTTTTTAATTTGCTGAAATTGATTGAAATAAATATTATTTCAAACTGGCAATATAATTAGCTACCGCCTCAATCTGCTCATCAGATAATTTTTCAACGATTGAACGCATCAACATATTGTCGTCATTACTGCGACTACCGTCTTTAAATGCTCTCAACTGCGCCAATGTGTAATCGACGTATTGAC
>JAESSQ010000090.1 GCA_016764035.1 Gammaproteobacteria bacterium | reverse complement strand
TAGTAATATCCTGATTACTGATATAGTACTAACGGAAACAATCTGGACGCTTAAAGGTAAGAAATACAACCTTAATAAAGAGTCTATTATAAAAGTTATCAATACTTTATTTGCAGAACCAAATATTATATTTGAAGACGGACAGACTGTTTGGCGGGCTTTAAATGACTATAAACAAGCAAAAACAATAAAGGTAGGCAATAAGCGAAAAGAAGCTGACTTCCCTGATGCTCTTATGGTCATTAAAGCGTTATATGTTGCTGATACATTAAATGAAACGTTAGACGGTGTGTATACATTTGATCTTGCGTTACAAACGTTACCGAGAACAAGAAAGCCCTAACGGTCTAATGATTCGAATCAAAATAAGACATTCAAACATTTTGACGTACTATTCCAATCCACCACATAAGTGACGTTGGCGACTAATTATTAAAATCGTACAAAGGGGATATTAAATATTGTAAAAACAATTACTAGATTTCACTCTGAATGTAAGGCTACAGACACTGCCCAAACGGCCCAGTGAGCAAAACCTTAACTAATTCTGCTTGTGAAGAGACACCAAGTTTACAGTAAATGGCTTTTAGTTGACTTCTTATTGTACTGATTGCCACATCATTCATGTTAGCTATTTCCTTTGGTTTGATGCCATTCGCAATGGATATAGCCACTTGCGCTTCAGCTGTTGTTAATTCAAAAACGTCGGCTAACTTATCGGCTTCAATTGGGTGCGTTCTATCCGGATCACTAAAACACATTACTACATGAGCATGACTACCTTCAGTTTCAAAGCCATGCAATATCCCTTTAACAGATGAAATTATTACAGGTAACGTAGTTGCACAATCAGGATGTTTTAAGCCTAGTGAGGTGCTTGATTCAGCAGGGTCTGCGTCTGCTTTTGATGAAATAGCTGATATAAGTGCGGTATGAATATTTGCAGTGTGTGCATGATCACAAGCATAGATTTTGTCATTTTTCATCTCTATAGCAGGGTGGTAATTAAGAATTGATTTGGCAACTGGATTGATATAGATAGGTTGGAGTTCTTTATCAAATAAAATCAATCCCATTAATAATTTGTCTAGCCCTCTACGTAATGCTTGCTCACGTGTTTGCAATCTTACAAATTCTCTTTGGATATTCATTGCACGCTGTAAGTGTGGGACTAAAATATTCAATTTCGCTATTTCACTTCTTTCCCATACGCCCATTGCTTGTGTTCGCTGCAGACCAATACCTGCAGATCGGATTTCATCCATAAACAAGATACAACCACCGATATGATAAGTATCACTGCTTTTTATCATTTTAGTGAAATCTTCACCGTAAATGCTCTCTAATTTATTTCGATCTGGAATAATATGGTCAATTGCTGTGGCAGTTCCCAGTTGGGTATGTTCAGACATAATTATGAAATTTGGATCAATGCCCTGTGCATTATATTTATTGAGAGTTTTTTCACTTATGTTGTATGCGTATGTTCCGTTAGCACGTTCAAGCTCATTGTCTTTATATAACAGTGCCGCAGAATTTGAGCGAGTGTACTGAGCAATGTTTTCAAGCGCTATAGGCCAGTATTCAGGCTTGTATGAAGCTTCATAAATATGCCCGATAACAGTACTTGCCTCGATTAATTCGCTCATGATTTTCTCCGCACTCAATTTAATATGATTTTTTAAACTAAAAAAGTAGTTAATCGAACTTCATTATAAAAGGTGTTATCAAAAGTAAGCAAGTTTATATCATTGCACATCCTCCATATGGGGGATGACGTGCAAGGCTAAGTGAATCACTCTTTACATTGCAATATTTCATATGTGGATAATTTGTTTTTAAGTAGATAATTCTGCTGGTCTGTATAAAACGGCCGGTTAACTCAAACGTTATATTTCTAAAAACTAACCAACCTCACTAAACTAACCAAGGAAACACTATGAAAAAAAACTTTATTATATCAACTCTTCTCTTGCCACTTTTTGCTTGCAGCAGTGGTAGCGATTCAACTTCAGCACCCACAACTCAAACAGGTGTTTTCATAGATAGCCCTGTAATAGGTATCGGGTATAAAACGGAAACTTTATCTGGCTTTACTGGTTCGAATGGAGAGTATGAGTTTCTGCCCGGAGAAACTGTTACATTTTTCATCGGTGATCTAGAGTTACCACCAACACTTGCTACAGGTACCGTAACACCACTAAACCTTGCAGATACTCAAAATACATCTGACTCTACTGTTGTAAATATTATTCGTTTGTTACAAACACTAGATAAAAATGGTGTCCACAATGATGGTATTACAATAACTGATATAGCGATCTCTAATGCAACTCAAGTGGACTTCAGTCTGGATATCGCAAGCTTTGAATCTTCAGCAGCTGTAGACGCACTAATAAACAATGCGGGTCTTGACAACCCTGTTGCAGCACTAATAAGCACTGTTGATGCCATTGCTAACTTTGAGCAAGGCCTTGATGACTCATTTTCAGTAGATATGTCTCAAACAACTGCAAGCAGTGTCATAACATTTTCTTCATGTCCGAGTGACCCGTTAGGATGGAACTACACATTTACTGCCACCTCAATGACATTAATAGGTTCGGATAGTTGGCAAACACCAGCATGTACTACAGGTGCAGAAGAGTCTATTACCTTAAATAACATGGCAACATTGGCAAGTGATTTTGATATACCATTTAACTGCGTGGCATATCCCCTTTGCCAAAGCACTGACTTTAATAAAATATTATCTGGTGTTGATGATGACGACAGAAATTTCACATCAACATATACATTTAATCGCCAAACCAATGTATTGACATATGTAAAATCGGTTGAAGGTACGATATTTACAGAGGTTATAACCATACAATAAAAAATATAACTAAAGATATATATGGTCCACCTCGTATTGCAAGATAAAATAACTATATAGCTAACAAGTATTGCTTTCAATATCCGGCCTTTTTGTGAGGCTGTCTTGTAGAGGTACAGTGAAATTGTAATGATACGAACCTTCAGCAAGTTCTAGCTCGTTGTCTTTATAAAGTAATGCAGCAGAATTTTAGTGCGTGTATTTTGCAATGTTCTCTATTGCTATCGGCCAGTATTCTGGTGAATAAGATGCTTCGTAGATATGACCAATAACGGTACTTGTCTCGATAACTGCACTCATAGTTTTCTTCCCTACAAATTTAATACGATGGTTAATCTAGATAAAGTAACAAATTAAATTCTTATGGAGAAGGCATAATCGAAAATTAGTAAGTTTTTGTTTTTGGTGCATCACCTATATAGGGGATGATTTTTTAGGTTGGACCTGCCATTCTAATTCTCAGTGGTATGGTGTTGCTTAAAATCATTAACGGATATTAGGTATGTTATCTGATTAATTACTAAAACTTCTTATTCATAAATAATTTGACTACGGATGGACATTTTTTGTAAATGTTGAATGGGAATAAGAAATGGTTATTGATACGCACAAACATCCATTAATAATTACAAACGCTCCTCCCAAAATTTAAAATCGGGGTAAGTAAACATGTCTGTTGATATTAATATTGAATGCGTTGAAAACTTTATGGTTAATCTCGAAGAGATAAGAAAAGATTTTGAAGGGTCAGGTTGGAAGTCATATGTAGAAAAAGATGATGAGTTAAAACATTGGCGATATTTTTTATCCAATGACCCTTATACACGCTGGGGTATGTTAAAGCCACGAGGCTATCCAGGCGATGCCACACTCATGGATTTTGCTTACAGGCATCCATCAATTGAGAAATATTTGAATAATGCCAGTTCATTAGGGAAAGCTTTATATAACTATACGAGTGGTGCAAAACAATCAAAGTCAGCCCGTATTAGAACAAAATTCATTTCGGACGAGATAAAAAAAATAAGTGAGACCAGCTCAAATATTAAGATAGCATCATTTGCTATTGGTCATGGAAGAGAGTTAGAAAACCTCTCTAATAATGATATTGATAATATTTCAGAGTTTCTTGCAATTGATAGTGATTTTATTTCGTTGAATGAAATTAGCGGCTGGGACTGTGTTAAGTGTGTGAATAAAAATGTATTTAGAATCAGCTTTAAAAATGATAAAAGTTATGATCTGGTTTATTCATTAGGTTTATTTGATTATCTTGATGATCGTTATGCAATTAACCTTCTCAATCGTATGTGGAGAGGTGTCAAGCCTGGGGGGAAATTATTAATCGCAAACTTAAATAATGAGGCTGCAAATTTAGGTTATTGCGGAGCAATTATGGATTGGTGGATGATTCCCAGGAGTGAAGATGGTCTATCCATGCTAGCGAATAATATCAATGATATAAAGGTTACCAACACAATTGAAATTAAAACATTAGGGTGCTTTAGCTATTTAATAATTACGAGTAGTTAAGTTATTTTTGACTTTAATTTTAATACAATGTGATGAATATGAAGGGTGTGTAAAAAAGTTCTAACGCATTTAGTCTAAAATAGACACATATTTATGGTTGTCTTTGCACGTTAAAAAATAATTAAATACTAATACTTAGATAGCTGACTGGTTTTAACGGATAGTGGTCTAGAGTTATTAGAGCATGCACGCTCAATGCGCATAAGTGGGGTCAGATCACAGATTTCTCTAATATACGTATCTTGCCTAGTATTCTGCCCTAGATATAGGGTTAGGTCTTGCCTTTTCCTGCCTACCTGCCAATCATTAGAGTGACTATGAATGTCTGTTTTTTAAACTGATTGTCATTATTATCAACACTCCTTCTTTTTATCTTAAAGAATAAAGTGTTGCGTCGACCAGTTGAACTCACCAGTGTATTCGGAAGTTAAACTAAAAGTATTTAGCGTCAGAATTCAGGGTGTTTGGAGTCATTCATGAATAAATTGTAAGATCGGTTATAAACCATTTTATGATGTGTCTGATTAAATTTGGACTACTACAAATGGTTTGATTTTCGCGTTAAGAAAACTAGCCACGTTTTACCTTTTTCAATGGGTGTTCATTTAGAAATGCTTTTAGTCCGGGAAAGTTTCTGGTTCCGTAATTTTCTGGTGGTGAGCGGCGTAATGCGCTTAGACTGTTAGTATTAAGTGCTTTTTTTAAACGTGACTGGTTTTTACCCAGGCCATTTATATAATGACGTTCACCATCAAAATGTGCAACTTCGTACTGGTAACCTTGTTAAATAATTTATTTAAACGCGTATCTACTTCGTTCGCATAAAAGGCGGGTGTCTTGCAGAGTAAGTCTTCACCAGATTCATATAAAACGATTTCGTTTCCCTGTTGGTCTATTTTTACTGCTAGTCCACCAAGAACGAATTCAGGATACAGGCGATCACGGCATTTTTCCAGATAACATCGATCTGACATCTGCGCAATTAAATCTGCTGTGCCTAGCATATGACCAATGAGATGCCATTTGGTATCGGGTAACTGAATATTATTTGGAGCGATTTCGTATCCGGTGTAATGTACCATGCTTGCGGCAATCGGTGCATGTTCGCCCATTTTTATTTTGTGCAGATAACGTTGTAAAAAGGCGGCACTTCGCGAAACATGAATGGGTGTGTACTCAGCACCATTAAAATGATGGTGGTCGTGTTCATGACGAATATAACCAGCGTCATGATAGAGTGCGGTAATTATGCCTAATACTGCTCGTTCGGGACCGATGCGATCATTTTTGGCAACACTGCGCTCATGCCCGTTTATCAAACGGGCTAATGCGAGCGTCATGTCTAATGAATGTTGCTTGTCGTGATATAACGTGTCACAGGGTAAGTAGGTAGGGTAGTCGCCTTCGAACAGCTTTTCGCAATCTGCAAATGCCTGTTTTAAGGCATTTTCATTAAACAGCTTAAAAGCACTTCGAAAAATAGTAAAAACAGCATCGCGCACGCTGTCGGCGTGATTTAGGTTAACGTCATCCGTAATGTCATAATCTGACCTTCTGTTTTTCATCGTTTGCTATTTTTATAGATGGCTTAGTAAGCTTGTTGAATGATTACTTGTGTTTATAGCCTAAAACCTCTTTGATTCCCAATACTGTATTGAGGTTTTGTGAACGGGTTCAAATTTATTATATTTACATGTTATGTAAAACGATGTAAATAAAACAAAAAGTGCAAGTAAGTCAGTAGGTTATGTATATTATTTGCTGGTGTGTGTAAAGCTACCATCCCAATCTTTGGCGGGTGGGTTATTACGGTAGTTCATAATTCTATCGAGATAAATTTGGTAGATTTTACGCTTGGGATCCAACTGGTTGAGTGCAAAAATTTCTCGTTCAGCTGCATCCCAGTTCTGCGCCCGAAATTGTTTGATGCCAATATGAAATTGTCTGATTAGTTTTCTTTCGTCTTTGGCAACATTTTCTACTAAGCCGAGAGGTTCATAGATAGTAACAGGCTTATCTTTACCTTTTACACGAACACGATCGAGTTCTCGATATTCGAATTCAGGTACATGATATTTAGTGTATTCGCTGGTAATAATGTCGACACCGTAAACTTTCGTCAGGCTTTCAAGACGTGAGCCAAGATTTACGGCGTCGCCTAAAACGGTGTAATCGACACGAAACTCGGAACCTTTGTTGCCAACATTCATCTCTCCGGTATTAACGCCTACGCCAACATAGATTTCTGGCCATTGTTTTTCTGAAAATTCTTCACGTAAGGTTTTCATACGTTTGACGATATCGACGGCGGCAGTAAGTGAATGCAGCGCATGTTGGTCATCTTTTAGGGGCGCACCCCAAAAGGCCATCACGGCATCACCCATATATTTGTCAATGGTTCCGCGATTATCGTGTATGACCAGCGTAATAGGGGTTAAAAAAGCATTGATATAATCGGTTAATTCTTTAGGTTCAAGGTTTTCCGATATGGTAGTGAAACCACGCACGTCAGAAAACAAAACAGACATCTCACGCATTTCACCATCCAGGTTAATGTCGTCCATTGTTTTGCTCATCTCTTCGACAAGCTCTGGTGGTACGTATTGGCCAAACAAATGTGCTAATTGGCGTTTGCCTCGTGATTCCACAAAAAAACCGTAGGTCATTTGTAAAGCAAACAGTAATATCACGAGTAATACCGGTGCGGCGATTGGCAGTACCAGTTGAATGCTTGTCCAGGCATAAAAGTTTGTGGCGATTAATAAAATAATGCTGAACATGATAACCAGTGTTGAGTACAGTGCAGATAATATTGGTAACGAAAAAGTAAGGATGATGCCAATGATTGCAATTAATATGAATTCGAAGCCTTTGGTGTAACCAGGGGCATGTAGAATGCTGCCGTCTAGAATACCTTGAATAATATTAGCGTGTATTTCAACACCTGGGAACGCAGGTTCGAGCGGTGTGGTTCGTAAATCCAGCAGCCCAGGTGCGGATGTGCCAAAGAGGGTAATCTTTCCCTGTAGTATTTCTTTTTTGACGCTTTTATTTAAAACGTCGCCAGCTGAAACGTATTCAAAACTTTTTTGTTTGCCGATGTAAGGCACTAAAACCCCTGATTGATGATCAACAGGAATGGCAAGATTTGCAATTTTAACCCATTCTAGAAAAAGATCATTGGTGTCACCACTGATTTCTACAACCATTTCTATAGCAGGAGAGCCCATCGCCACACGGGTTAACGCGAGCGCTAATGATTCATGTAATTCGTTTTTATAGCTTTGTAATAAAGGCACACGGCGGAATACGCCATCTTCATCTAGCAGTGGATTATTGAAAAACCCTCCACTGTAAGCGCTGTCCTGTAAAGGTTTTAGATTAGCTGTATAACCAACGGTTTTATTTATTGCGAGTTTGTTTAGGGTGTTTTTATCCAGTTTGGTAATGGCATCTGGTAGCCCCCCTTTTTTGGTATCTGTGTCCATAACAAATCCCAGGACTGTCTTTCTGTTTTTTAATGATTCGGCAAAACGTTGGTCATGTTGTAGCGAGGAAATGACACGACGATATTCATTGATAAATTTCGCGTTATCTCGAAGTGACCCATGTGCCATTTTATCAAGCAACCTGGCACCTTCATCGATGTCTTCTTCTGCGAAAACAATATCGTAGCCGATAGCTTTAATTTGGTAATGCTCAAAAAGTACATCATTCATTTTAGCAAGTACACTTCGGTTCCATGGCCATTGACCAATTTCATCCAAGCTATGTTCATCGATATCAACAATGACTACCTGTTTTTCGACATGGTCAGGGAGTGTGATTTTGAGACGTGCATCATAGGCCTGATTTTCCATGCTGGTTAGCAGCGGTATGTGGATGACGCCAGCGACGTGAAGTAAAAATGTTAGCGTTAGCGCAAGGCTAAGTGCATAACGAATAATGCGTTGAATATCCACGGTTTATCTCAGGTTATTATTTTTATTTAAGGTACTTAAGAAAGTAGCAATAAATAGTGTGTAAAGCCATGAATACAGCAGATGCGATATAATTTCTGTAAGATTGTGGGTATATTAATTACGTTCAATTATGACGATAATCTATCGTTGAAAAAATCGGAGCAGTAACAAGTGAAGACCAATGAATTACTCTTAGGTGTGAATATAGACCACGTAGCAACATTGAGACAGGCGAGGGGAACGCGATACCCTGATCCTGTTTTTGCGGCACTACAGGTAGAGCAAGCAGGTGCGGACAGTATTAGACTGCACCTACGCGAAGATCGCCGTCATATTCAGGATAGAGATGTTTATTTATTAAAGGAACGTATGCTGACGCGGATGAATTTAGAGATGGCGGTAACCAGTGAAATGGTTAAGATTGCCTGCGATGTTAAACCAGAGGATGTATGTCTGGTGCCAGAAAAGCGTGAGGAATTAACCACAGAAGGTGGGCTCGATGTATTACGTTATGAAAAGTCGATAACAGAAGCTTGTGAAAAATTAGCGGGTTCTGGGATTAACGTTTCACTATTCATAGATGCTGATTTGCATCAAATTGATGCAGCTAAGCGAACAGGCGTACCAGTAATAGAAATACATACCGGGCATTATGCGGATGCAGTAAATCATACTGAACAACAACGACTACTTGCCGATATAATTGTTGCCTGTGAACATGCCGATAGCATTGGCTTACAAGTTAATGCTGGTCATGGCTTGAACAGGCAAAATGTGCATGATATCGCCCGTTTACAGATAGTGAAAGAATTGAATATAGGACATGCACTTATTGCTGATAGTGTGTTTATGGGTTTAGACGCGACGGTTCGTGAATATAAAAGATTGATGCGAGAGGCCAGATCTTAAGCGTTAAGCATTCAAGATTTTATTGAGCAGCATCTATATTTAAATTGTAATTAGCAACGTTTTGTATAGCACTCAGTAGTGGCGATGTTTCTTGTTCGATATCAAATTTTATATTTTTATTGATCAAACTTTCGATATGACAACTGGCCTTTCTTAATTCTGTAGTACCACAGCAACGACTGGCGCCATGCAATTTATGCACTTGTTCAAGTAAAACAGATAAGTCGTTGCTTTTTATTGCGCGTGTAATACATTCGTAGTGCTCTGTTAGTTCGGCGCGTAGCATGTCGAACAACTCGTAGGCCAGTTTTTCGTTATTGCCCGTGAATTCTTTAGCTAGTTCGATAGAAAAAATGTTACTTTGTGTGGCATCGTTTGCGTTAACTGTGTCAAGTTGAAGATGCTGTATATTATTAACTATGGTGCTTCTTATCGGTTCTTTTAGTATCCATTGATTGATGACTTTTTGTAAAATGGCATCGCTGACAGGTTTGATTAGAATGCCATTCATTCCTGAAGTCATTGCTTTTTCTTTTTCCTGAGGCAGCGCATTTGCTGTTAACGCGATGATGACAGGCTGCTTTCCGGGTGAGCATTCACGTATTTTATTTGTCGTTTCGTAACCATCTATTCCGGGCATATGTAAATCCATAAAGATGATGTCATATGCATTCATCATGGCATATTTAATCGCCTGCTTACCTGATGCTGCGGTAGTTATTCGTGTTTTATGCTTGTGTAATATTATCTCGGCTAGTCTTAGATTTACTTCGTTGTCATCAACCACTAAAACATTTATGTTGGACCAATCTGCTTCGCTTGTTTTGTGGTTCGTGTTATTTGTTTCCGCTTCTATGACTTCTTTATTGATTATATGTATTAATTTTTTCTTTATTTGTTCTGTTTTTTCCGACGTGAAAACAGCAGCATCAAATACATGCTGCTGTAGGTTTCGTAATTTTGTATGTGAACCTGTACTGGCGATGAGTAACGAAGGTTTTGAAAATGTTAGTTCATTAATTAATTTAGTTTTTTCGGTGCCAATTTCCTTTCGACTAATGAAGAAAATGATTATGTCATTTTCCTGTTCGATTTTCTTTAGATCGCCAAGGTTGTCGCAGTTATAAGGGTTGACCGTACATGGGATGTTATTGAACAGTGTGGTGAAGGCCTGTTGTGCAATAAAGTGGTTACAGAATAAGGCGATATTTTTACCTGTTAATTCAGATTTATCTTGTTTGATTGGAGAACTCGTTACTGGAATACTAAACCAGAATGTGGACCCATCACTCTCAGTGCTGTCAAAATTCATTTCACCTTTCATTAACAGGGTAAGCTTTTGTGAAATAACCAGACCTAAGCCGGTACCGCCAAAGCGACGAGTGATGGTGGTGTCTGCTTGTGTAAAAGCGTTAAATAACTTTTTCATATCGCCTTTAGTCATACCTATGCCAGTATCTGAAACAATAAATTTAATGCTGGTCTCTACGTTATTTATCTTTCCGCGTATGACCTGTAGGTAAACATATCCATCATCGGTAAATTTTATTGCGTTGCCAAGTAAGTTAGTAAGAATTTGATGGATTCGGAATGGATCGGCATTAATGATATTCGGAACGTTTTTATCAATGCTGTATAAAAGTTCTATATTTTTGTCTAGTGCACCAGGACTTAATAAATTGATAATATCTTCGATGATGTCGGTCAGGTTAAATTCACTGGTAGTGATTTCCGTTTTACCTGATTCGATTTTGGCCAGGTCCAGTATATCGTTGATTATTTCCAATAAACTTTTTGATGATTTTTGGATGGTGTTTGCATAATCTTGTTGCTGTCCTGAAAGTTGAGTACCTTGTAATAGTTCAGTGAAACCAATAATGCCACTTAATGGTGTTCGAATCTCGTGACTCATGTTGGCTAAAAATTCTGACTTTGCATTATTAGCATAAATTGCTTTCGAACGAGTTATATCGAGTTCAGCATTTCTTATTTCGAGTTCTTCGAGTGTCTCTTGTAATTCGTCGGTGTAGGTATCTAGTTGTAGCTCTAAATCGGTTCGAGATTCTTTTAATTCATTCTTCATCTGGTTGATACATGATTCTAGAATGCCTAGTTGACCGACTGAGTTTAAGCCTATATGTGAGTCTAAATCGCCAGCCGTAATTTTTCTTACAGCTTGAGTGAGTGATTTAATTGGCCGAGTGATACTGACGCATATTTTAATAATGATAAGTGTTGCTGTAAGCAGTATTAATATAGTAATGATTATACTGTGCTTGATTTTTTCAGTTTGTTTGGCAGCTGCATATCGGTTAGTAAGTGTCACTATCACTTTTCCAATTTGAACTTTTTGATTCGTGTTTTTCGTAGTGGTTAGTTTCTCATCGTCATGGATTGAAATTTGTGCGCTAAAAACGGGCTCGATGAATTTAATGGTTTTTTCATCTATTAATAAGTTTTTAAGGAATAGACTATCTTTGTTGGCTGTTTTCACAGGTTTGTTTATGTTTAAAATTTTGTTGTTGTTATTGTCTAGTATCTGAATTTGCAGAACGTCGTTGTTTTTTATAATTGCGTCTACTAACGGTTTTATGAGTTCGGTATTGCCAGAATAAATCGTATATTCAGCTGCCGGTGATAGTTGTTTTGCAATAAGCTCACCGTTATTGCTTAGTGATTTAGCAATGTTGTTATACTGGTCCCATGCGTAATGAATGGATAAAATGACAGACACGAGAAGTGCCGGAACAATTGAGATAATAATAATTTGTTTACTTATACCGATTTTCATTGTGTCACTTCTGCATCGTCATGTTTTAAGCGCATGAGTTTATGTTTTAACTTTTTGGTATCAGGAATTAGTATATTAAGTGCTCTGAAGACTTGAATATTAATACTGACATCAAATGTTGGTGGGTAAGTAATTGAGTTTTTAAATTGCTGACCATCATCAAAAAATTGATTAGTGATTTTATTTGCGCTTTGTGCGATGTGTTGAGGGCTGCTATATATTGATGCTAGAGCACCTGCTCGAACAAAGTTTTTTGAAAATGCGATAACGGGTTTTCTATAGCGATAGCTGGTGAGTAAAATATTTTTTACTGTATTACGGTTGTACACAGTGTTGTCGGGAAGGGCTAGTAAAATATCTGAATGATTTAGGGCATCTTTTATTTTACTTGTTAGCTGTTCGTCACCAGTCGTTTGCACTATGTATGTAGTCATATTGTAGTTTTTAGCGCATTGTTGTAATGCATTAATGTCTACTGGTTTTGATTTATTGGTAAGAACACTGATAGTCTTCCATTGCGCGTTGAGAAGTTGTATCAGGTGTATTTGTTTGCAGTATGGTTGCGTCATATACAACACTGCATTGTTATTATTGGGGCTAGTAGGTAAATGAAACGTTTTAGGATCAGTAGCAATAAATAATTTATCTACTGCAGGGTAGCGTTTATTGGCGACTTGTATGCCTATGTTTCCTACGCCAATAATAAGGTTAGGTTGGCTAATGGGAATGTTGTATTCTGCATCGACGGAAACTTTCGATATAACTTTATTACTATGACTATCATTTAATAGTTTAGCTAACTCCAGTGTTATGCTTGTTTGCAGTGAACGCTCTGATGAATAGAGAATGAGAATATGTTGTTTGTTTTTGTTGAATGCAGCATTTTCTTCAACAGCTGCGTGTAATGTAGATGTAGATATTATTGCTATTGCGCATAAAATCCATAAACATAAAAGTAAATTAAGTAATTTACTTTTTGGCTTATCGTGTTGTCGAACTCCTTGTTCTATTGTATGCATAATAAATGTCAATAATTTAAAACGTTAGCCTGAGGTCTATATATGCCAGCGTGGTATAAATCACATTTGGTGCCGAGCTATTACTTGGCGTTTTCTGGTAGTCACTGTAATCATTCAGTAAGTTCTTTACTACAACAGACACACTTCCTTTAGACGTATTAAAAGTAACCTTTCTGCTTAATCGAATATCGACAGTTTCGTAAGCTTCTGTAAAACTACGTGAGTCTGTCCATTTGAATGCGTCCACATAATAATAAGACAGACTCCCATTATATTTTTCATTGAATCGCTTTGTGGTTATAAACGAAAAACTATGTTGTGGAGCTGAGTTTATGAGCGGGCTGTCATTACTGGTTATATTGATGATGGCCCCGCTGGCAAGCAGCCTTAGTGTTTTATCGATACGGTAGTCCAGTTCAAGTTCCAGCCCCGTTGCTGTGCTGCGGTCCAGGTTATCGAATACCCGGACAGTGTTAACAGCGGCTGGGTTACCGAACTGGCTGAGGTCATTTGGTACATTATCTGCAGGCGTGAAGGCAGCAACGTCGAGCCGGGAGGTATCTATAATTTCGGTAATGTCATCATGAAATAATCTGGCGTTGAAAAGTAAGCTAGCGTCGAGAAAGTTACCGAAGTAAACAATTTCACGACTGATGATTTTTTCATTCTTCAGGTTTGTATCGGCGATAATTCCGCCAAGAAATTGTTGTTCGTGAAGTGTTCCGGTAGGAACGCCACCTGATGTAACGTCGTGAGTAAGAAATTGATTAGCTTTTGCTTCATAGATAAAAGGACTGCGTATCGCCTGGCTGATACCCAGTCGAATACTGTGATGACGATTAAAGGCATGCGTAAAAGAAAGTCGCGGAGAAAACTCAGTTTTGGTGAAATCGTTTTTTTCAGCGAGGCCGCCAAAATTAATAATGTTTTTTTGATCGATATGCCATTCTATGTTGGCAAAGCCACGAAACTGTTTATTTGTTACGTCTTTATTATTACCAAGATAATATGGTGCGTTGACAGCGTCAATTTGTGCGCTTAGACCCCAGGAAAATTTTAAGTTAGCATTCGGCGCGGTGAAATGAGTAAGCTCAAGATTGTGTCGCTGGGTTTTAATATCATTGTTAATGTCCAGTGTGAATGAATCAATAGGTGGACCGAAAACAATTAGTTCTGATTGTGAGAAATCTTCTTTGTTGGTTAGGTTGTAATAATATTGTATCTGCAGAGTGTTATTTTCATCTATGGAATTTTCCCATTTTATAAATTGAAAGAGAGAATTGTTTTCCACGGTGCGTACAGTAGGTAGTAAACCATCATGATTTCTGTCTGCGCCTTGTCGATTTCTGCCAAAACCACCTTGGTATGAAATTAAATTTTTATTGTCTAGCTGGTAATCAAGCCGGTAGTCGATATTGTTGCTGTGAGTGTCGTCTGGGTAGTTGAATTCATTGGCGCTGTCGAGGCCCGCGTCATTGTAACTAGATGCGGTTATGCGATAGTCGAGGTTGCCGTTACTGCCGCCATAACGGTAGGTAAGGTCAGCTATATTATTACTACCGAGATTGCTCTGCACAAATGAGCCCTGATCTTCAGCCGCTGTTCGGGTAATGATATTGATGGCGGCCTGAAAGCTATTGGAGCCGTAGGTTGCAAGATTAGGTCCACGAGATACTTCGATACGTTCGATATCATTGATATTGACTGGGATGGCTTTCCAGTTGATGCCGCCTATAAAGGGTTCATAGATGGAACGTCCATCGATTAATACCTGCATCTGTTTTGAGTATTCGTCGCTAAGACCATGGTAGGCGACGACATATATAGGTTCTGAACCAAATTCGTTACCGCTAAAGCCAACCTGCATACCTGGGATAAGGCGTAGTAATTCTGGGATGTATCTTGCACCTGACGCTTCGATCGTTTCTCTATCAATAACAGTAATACTCACTGCCGCATCGTTAATAGATTGTTCGAGTCGATTGGCTGATAACACAACGGGCATATCAAAAAACAAGTCATCCTCTGCTGCCAGCAGTGATGCTGGGCTTAATGTAGATAAGGTGGCCAGTAAAGTTAGGGAGAGGGGTAACTTGTAAAAGCGTTGAGTTTGTAAGTTATCAAAACTACGATTCATTTAATAGAGCCACACAATGTTAATAAAGCTTTCGCAGAATTTGATGTAAGATACTAATCTGCTTTACAGTAACATATTCGATTTATCTGATGACGAAAAGTATATCAAAATAATGAATGACATAACGTTTTTAACGCTGGCGGATACGATAGGTAATACACCCTTGGTGCGCTTACAAAGGCTGACGCAAAACAGCAGTAATACCATTTTACTAAAACTTGAGGGTAATAATCCTGCGGGTTCAGTGAAAGACCGTCCTGCACTGCACATGATAACGCAGGCGCAAAAGCGCGGTGACATCAAACCCGGTGATACCTTAATCGAGGCGACCAGTGGTAACACCGGTATAGCACTGGCGATGGCGGCGGCTGTAATGGGTTATCGCATGGTGTTAATCATGCCGGACAGCATGAGTGAAGAGCGCCGTGCGGCGATGAAAGCTTATGGTGCAGAACTTATTTTGGTGACACAGGAACAGAGTATGGAAGGCGCCCGTGACCTGGCATTGCAAATGCAAAAAGAGGGTAAGGGAACGGTGTTAGATCAGTTTAATAATACTGATAATTCAGAAGCCCATTATATTGGTACTGGCCCGGAGATATGGCAACAGACCGAAGGCGCCGTTACACATTTTGTTAGCGCAATGGGAACAACGGGTACGATTATGGGTACCTCACGCTATCTTAAAGAGAAAAACGCTGCGATTCAGATTGTAGGTGTACAACCAGAAGAGGGTGCGAAAATACCTGGTATTCGTCGTTGGCCTAAGGCTTATCTGCCAGGTATTTTTGATGAGTCACGCGTTGATCTAACCTTAGATGTCAGTCAGCAAGAAGCAGAAGAAACCACGCGCGAACTAGCGGCTAAGGAAGGTTTGTTCTGTGGTGTTTCTTCAGGTGGCGCAGTGGCTGCAGCCTTGAAACTTAGCCAGCAGGTAGAGAATGCGATCATTGTATCGATCGTGTGTGATCGTGGTGATCGTTATTTATCGACGGGTGTTTTTCCGAGTTGATTGTCTGATTGTTGTCAGGGTTATCCTGGTCAATAAAAACGCCAATCAATAATCTTGAGTAATAACTTATGTCTATGAAAAAAAGACGGCGACGTAAATCTCGTTTGCCTGAAGAACTTGTCGAAGTGGAAATAGTGGCTTTATCCAATGAAGGTAGAGGTATCGCTCATGTCGATGAACGCACTGTTTTTATCGACCAGGCGTTAACCGGTGAACGTATACGGTTTAAATATACCCGTTTAAATACAAAGATTGCTGAGGGACGTACC
The DNA here is from genome assembly GCA_016764035.1 of Gammaproteobacteria bacterium. Classification (GTDB taxonomy): domain Bacteria; phylum Pseudomonadota; class Gammaproteobacteria; order SZUA-229; family SZUA-229. The sequence goes on along the minus strand of JAESSQ010000090.1, from coordinate 842 downwards.
ATCGATGTTTTACAAGCATCTGATTTACGTGTAGAGCCAAAATGCAGCGCCTTTGAGATGTGCGGTGGTTGCAGTTTGCAACATATGTCTTCACAAACACAGATCACGCTCAAGCAGGCTATGTTACTCGACCAGTTAAAGCATCTTGATGTGATGCCCGATGAAATTATCGAGCCCCTGTTAGGCCCTGAGTACGGCTATCGACATAAGGCTAGACTCGGTGTTCGCTATGTCCATAAAAAGGAAAAAGTACTGGTCGGTTTCCGCGAACGCGGCTCTTCCTTTATTACCGATACAAAACGTTGCGAAGTGTTGCATCCGTCGGTTGGAGAAATCATTGAAGAATTAGCCGATTGTATCAATCAGTTGGAGGCGAAACGAACCATTCCACAAATTGAGGTTGCTGTCGGTGATAAGCAGACGGTTTTGGTATTTCGTCATCTGGAAGAATTGATTGAGGCGGATCGACAGAAGCTCGCCAGTTTTTGCCAGTTACATTCGTTGACCTGTTATTTACAGGCGGGTAAGCCAGACGCTTTAGAGTTATTGTATCCTGCGCAGGTAGCAACGCTTAGCTATCAATTACCTGGCCTTGGTCTGGTTGGGAAAAATCTGAAAATTGAATTTGAACCTTCAGATTTTACTCAGGTTAATCCTGAAATAAATAAACGTATGGTTGCCAATGCGGTGGAATACCTGGCTTTAAAAGATACTGATAATGTACTGGATTTGTTCAGTGGGTTAGGTAATTTTTCATTGGCCATGGCAGGTCACTGCAAACAGGTAACGGCGGTAGAAGGTTCACAGCTTATGGTGCAAAAAGCACGTAATAATGCAACGTT
>JAESSQ010000089.1 GCA_016764035.1 Gammaproteobacteria bacterium | reverse complement strand
CAAAAGCAGTTTTCAGTGGGCATTTGTTTTTAACAGCAAAACATCCTGATGGTGGTTTACATGTGTTACTTGCCGACTTTACCGGGCATGGTTTATCTGCAGCAATTGGCGCATTACCTGTAGCAGATATCTTTAGTGAGATGACAGAAAAAGGATTTGAAATAGAAGATATTTTAGAAAATCTAAATAACAAATTGCACACATTATTGCCTGTCAGTATGTTTATGGCTTGTATCATTTTGAAAATTAACAATGATTTAAAGCATGTAGATATATGGAATGGTGGCATGCCTGATATCTATGTAAGAGATAGTATTTCCGGTGATGTTACACAAAAGATTAGCTCTTTACATATAGCACTTGGTATTACAGAAGACATACATAATCAGTACATACCCCAAATAATATCAACACATCCAAAAGATCAATTAATAATGTTTTCAGATGGCTTAATAGAAGCAGAAGATTTTAATGGTGATATGTTTGGTTACGAACAGTTTGAAAAGTGTATTGAACAACATCATTCAGTAGAAGCCATTTTTCCATTACTTGTCGAAGGATTTAATACTTACTGCAGTGGTAAAAACCCTAATGATGATGTAACGCTAGCATGTGTTCCATGTAGTTCAAAACTTACAGAAATTTATAATGGTGACTCTTACCGTAAATCACAAACTAAAAATACTCGTGATGATGGTTGGTGTTGGTATATAGAATTAAGTGGCTCTAGTTTGCGCAATGTTAATCCAATACCAATAATAATGGGAGAAGCATATAAGATTTTTGGCCAGTCAGTTAGTGAAGAAAAGCTATTAACTGTTGTAAACGCTCTATATGAAAATGCCATTAATCATGGCATATCAGAAATGTTACAAGATAATTCTGACAATTCAGAACATGATAGTTCTATAGATAATTATCTACGAATTGGTTTGAAAAAAATAGAACATAATGCAGAAGTTGGACTGTTGGTCAGTCTTGAGGATAGTGGTTTGGGGTTTGACCATGTTGGATTGATGGAGAAATTAACAGATCAATCCGAGCAATCAGATATTGCAAAGGACGGTATACCGCTTGTTTATGAGATAAGTGATTCTTTGCTTTACCACGGAAAAGGTAATCACGTAGAAGTCATTTTAAATGTTCGACTATAGACGAGTATAATATTGTGGACGATATAAAACCAGTCATATTAGTCGTCGATGATGAACAGTTTAACCTGGATATTATTACTGATTACTTAAGCGATATGAATGTTGACGTAATTTGTGTAGATAATGGTGAAAAGGCACTCTCAATGTTACAACAAACACCCGATCGTTTTAGTGCTGTATTACTAGATAGAATGATGCCTGGCATGGATGGTATGGAAGTATTAATAAATGTTAAAAACGATAAAAATATAAACCGATTACCAATAATTATGCAAACAGCTAAGGCCGACAAGAAAAGTATGTTTGAAGGATTAAATGCGGGCGCTCATTATTATTTATCTAAACCTTATGATCAAAAAACATTAATCGCGATTGTGACTTCTGCAGTCCGCGATTATCAACACTACTTACTTTTACGAAACAACCTTAAGAAATCAACGCAAGCATTAAAAATGATGGACCAGGGTTCTTTTACTTTTCAATCATTAGATGATGGAAGAAATTTAGCATCCATGTTAGCGAATGCTTGTCCAGATTCTGAGCGTCTTGTTTTAGGTTTAACAGAACTAATAACTAATGCTATAGAACATGGAAACTTGGGTATTAGTTATAAAGAAAAGTCAAAATTAAATAGCGAAGGAAATTGGGAAAATGAAATCAATAAAAGGTTATCACTACCTATGTATAAAGAAAGGGTTGCTACAGTCGAATTCACTCGTGGCCGAAGAGAGATCACCTTTGTTATCTCCGACCAGGGAGATGGATTTGATTGGCATAAATACATGGAAATATGTCCTGAGCGTGCTTTTGATAGCCATGGCAGAGGAATTGCATTAGCAAAATCATTAAGTTTCAATGAAATTCAATATTTAAATAATGGAAGCCAGGTACGTATAACAGTGCCATTACAGTGAAACAATTATGAATACATCATCTGAAGTAGAAATTAAAAAAATATATGAAAAATCGATACGTTTATTAAATGATAAACAAGCTCGTTTAATGGATATGCGTCAAGTTTTAAAAAAGGCTGTAATTAGGTTATCACTTACAGCGCGGAAAGATGATGATCGCGTAAATGAGATTCTCAATGATATAAAATCATGTGTCGCTGATGATGTAAATATCGACTTGCTCGGTCAACATCTAGATAATCTTTTTGTACTGACTAATAATTCTGATTATCAAAATTCTGCAAAAAGTGAACCTTTTTCCATTGTCTTAAAAAAAGGTATTAATCGATATGTGAATACACCGGACTCTGAAGAATTTATATCTAAATTAAAAATATTGGTCAACAAAGAAATGTCTGATGTTGAAATGTCAGTACAAATAATAAAGTTTGTTGACGATATGTCGCATAAAAAACAACAAGATCAAGATGATTTGAATTTATTTGTAAAAAAATTATCTACAGATAATAACTTTACTTATAATGTTTCAGGATCATCCATAAACCTTAAAGAACTTGCAATAGAATTATCTAAATATATTCATTCATTACAGGTGTGTGAAATTGATAATATTGTTTCTGAAGAAAAAAATACGAAAAAAAGCGATAATGTAGTAATTATAAATCATGTGCTAAATGAAATAATCAATCAATTAACTTTACCGTCTGTTTCTAAAAAAGAACAAGGTCAAATACGAAAATTATTAAACAAACCTGAAAATACAGATGAAAACGTTAAGGAGGTTTCATCTAAAATTGTTATATTAATTAACCAGAGTATCCAGGCTTATGAAGAAGATAAAAACGAACTCGAGAAATTTATATCTAAAATATGTGAACAACTTTCAGATATAGAAGAATTTGCCCAGTTAATACGCACTGATAACAGTGAGGCGAAAGCTAGAACACTTGCTTTAACGGATTGTGTAGAAACTGGTATGTCAGGTATAGAAGATACTGTAACAAAATCTTCAGACCTCGAGAAGCTAAAAAAGGATGTGGCCATAAATCTAAAAGAAATACGTAAACATGTTGAAGAATACAAAATAACCGACAAGGAAAATACAGGTGTGTCATCACAACGTTACACGCAAGTATTAGAAGACTTAACTCGCGCACAAGACGAATCTACAAAATTAAAAGAACAATTGCATGAAAGTAAAACATTATTATTACGAGACCCGCTTACTGGTATTGCTAACAGACTTGCATATAGCGAAAGAGTAACGGTAGAATTTAATCGTTGGCAACGTTCAAAATCTCCTTTGTGTCTTGCAATATGGGATATAGATCACTTTAAGCAAATTAATGATACATACGGACATAGTGTTGGGGATAGAGTTTTAATACTATTTTCGGACATAATTCAAAAAAGAATACGGAAGGTCGACTTTTTTGCTCGAATTGGAGGCGAAGAATTCGTATTGTTAATGCCTGATACTTCTTTAGCTGATGCATTGATCGTTAATAATAAGTTGCGGTGTTTATTGGAGGAATGCAACTTTCACTATGAAGGTAAAGATTGTCGAATAACTTCTTCGGTCGGTATTGCACAATTTGTGAATGGTGATGATGAAGATGTTGTATTAAAAAATGCGGATACGGCTATGTATCAAAGTAAAAAGGGTGGAAGAAATATGTGTACGACTTTTGACTCTGAAATTGACAACAATGTAACCTAAATTGTACGCATTTATATAGTATTTAATGTAAAACTTAATTTAGATGTTTTTGTATTTTATCTTCTATGCTAATTACGTCACTTTCTCGATAACCTTTATGACTATATACAAGCGCTCCTGTGGTATCAATTAAATAGGAACTTGGCATAACTTTTAATTTATATTTGCTTGCCACTTCGCCGTCAGTGTCATATGCAACTGTAAAATTAGCAGGTACTTTATTTAGAAATTTATGTGCATCTGCTTTTGTCGTATCCAGGTTAATAGCAATAATAACGAATTTTTTGCTGTCATATTTAGCGTGCATTTTGTTCATCCATGGGAATGACTTTTGGCATGGGATGCACCATGAAGCCCAGAAATCGAGGTAGATTACCTTTCCTGTATAGTCTGACAGTTTTATAATTTCACTATCACCAGGCAATTCAAAATAGGGGGCTTTCTGTGCGTAAATACTGCCACTATAAAATAGTGATAATAAGCATGAGATGGATATAATAAACTTCTGGTTTAACATGAATTAATTGCGTTCTATCTGCGTTGCGAAGTGGGCAGTCTATCTGTTTGTTGGTTAAATATGTATAGTTTTTTATGTTTAACATACGTGCTTTCATCACCATTATTGTAATAAAAATTTTTGACGTTTAAGTAAATTATTATTGATGGGTAAAATATTAAAAATGCAATTGCACAACAATAAAACGATTCTTTTTTAACCATATAACGTGTAGATAAAAGATATAAAGAAAAGTTTCTATACACGTCTATTTTACGCATAAAATATAATATCCTCCTCTATACTTATCAGTTAATTGAATAACAGTAAGTCTTATAAAAACAGGATTTTTTTAAATGATTACACCAACAAGATGGTTAGTGGACTTTATTAGCATAGAAAAAAACGTTATTCCTAGTAATGTTTTACATGTTAAGGAAGGAGGGTATCAATGAGAACATTAGTAACCGGCGGTGCTGGATTTATTGGCTCGCATATTGTTGATCGTTTACTTCATGATGGACATCAAGTCACTGTATTAGATGATTTTTCAACTGGACATAGAAGTAATTTACCTGAACATGACGCATTAACTATTGTAGAAGGCAATATAAGTAATGCAGTGACAGTCGAGAAATGTATGCTTGATATTGACTGGGTTTTTCACAAGGCTGCAGTAGCATCTGTACCTAAAACAGTTAATGATCCAGTCGGAAGTAGTGCTGTGAATTATCAGGGCACACTCAAGCTATTAGAGGCAGCAAAAAATAATAATGTAAAACGCTTTATATTTGCATCAAGCGCAGCATTGTATGGTGATGAGCCTACGTTACCTAAAATTGAGACCATGTGTCCCGTTACCTTGTCTCCATATGCGGTAGATAAATTAGCCTCTGAATACGCCTGTGGCATGTATACGAAACTGTATGGACTACAGACGGTTTGCCTTCGCTATTTTAATGTCTATGGACCAAAACAAGATCCATCTTCACCCTATTCAGGGGTAATCTCTATATTTACTGACAAACTTAAAAATAAGGAAACACCTACAATATTCGGGGATGGTGAACAGACTCGAGATTTTGTCTTTGTTAGTGATGTGGTTGAAGCTAACATGAAAGCTGCCATAACGGTTGAAGGTACGGGGCAATATTATAATGTTGCAACCGGCAATAAAATCACCCTGAATAAATTACTAAAAACATTATACGAAATCTATCAAATTGAATTCGATGTGAATTATGGCGAAGCGAGAAAAGGCGATATTAAAGAGTCATATGCGGTAATCGAAAAAGCATCATCAATACTACAATGGAACCCATCGATACCATTGAAACAGGGGTTAAAACTTTTGTGTGAAAGTTTATAATTTCTTAGCTCAAATATGATATTTAATTTTTAGTGACCCCTTAAGCCATATTAAAAATATATAATAAATAATTAACCTTAATTAGTTTAATTAACTTATTGATTTAAATAAATATTTACGCTGATATATTTTGTGTAATATTAGACATTCATCCTTTCACAGAATGTATCAATTGGTTATGTGTAAAGTCTTTACAAATTTATATCATATTAGTTACGGGTGAGTAACTTAAACTAAAGTATGGTAATTAATTTATATTGTGCTGTGTAAAAAGCAGATAGGAAATAGACAAATATTATGAAAATATTAGTAACAGGTGTGGCCGGTTTTATCGGCATGAATGTAGCAAAAGTATTGCTTGAAAGAGGTGATGAGGTTATCGGTATTGATAACTTAAATGATTATTACGAAGTACAGTTGAAATACGATCGATTAAAACTAATTGAAAATCACGATTCATTTACTTTTATAAAAATGGATATTGCTGATCGCGATGCCATAAAATCCTTGTTTGAAAAAGAAAAATTTCAGCGTGTTTTCAACTCGGCTGCTCAGGCAGGTGTGCGTTATTCAATAGAAAATCCGCATGCCTATGTCGATAGTAATCTTGTCGGTTTTGTAAACATACTGGAAGGTTGTCGCCAAACAAAAGTTGAGCATCTGGTCTACGCAAGTAGCTCAAGTGTCTACGGCGCTAATACCAATATGCCATTTAGTGTGCATGATAATGTGGACCACCAGGTAAGTCTTTATGCCGCCACAAAAAAATCTAATGAATTAATGGCGCATACCTATAGCCATTTATACGATATGCCTACAACGGGTTTACGGTTTTTTACTGTATATGGCCCGTGGGGTAGACCGGATATGTCACCCTCATTATTTACAGGTGCCATACTGCGTGGTGAGGCTATCAATGTATTCAATGAAGGCAAAATGCAGCGTGATTTTACTTATATTGATGACATCGTAGAAGGGATAGTAAGAGTAATCGATAAAGTTGCTACACCTAATAAAGATTACGATACTAATAATTCTGACCCGGCAACTTCATTCGCACCTTATCGAGTTTATAATATAGGTAATAACAATGTTGTGCAGCTTATGGACTTTATTGAAACAATAGAAAATGCAGTTGGTAAAAAAGCAGAAAAAAATATGATGGAAATGCAGGCAGGTGACGTTATCGCAACCTATGCCAATATCGACGCACTCGTTGATGCAGTAGGCTTTAAGCCAGCAACACCACTACAAGACGGAATCAAAGAATTTGTCGCATGGTATAAGGATTATCACGGTTATCAATAAGCACAGCTTCTAATAATTCTTTGAATAGTCAGAATAGAAATTTTTGTCTTGTACTAATTCTCGACGATAGATATTTTGTATGTTAATCAAAATCAAGCAAATGCTTGCCTTGGCAGTCAAGGCATAAAATTTATAGAATAATTTACTGATTACATCAACATTAATGCGGTTTATAGTTGTGTTTTCGAAGACAACAACTTTTTCTGCATAAATGTTAATAGCTTATTGATAAATAAAAACATTTAGTGTAAGTTATTTCGACATTCCCTAATGGCTGTACTAAAAAATAGTGTATGAATAATAAATTACTGGTCGTTGAAGATGACCCAGGCCTACAAAGTCAAATACGTTGGTGTTTCGAAGATTTCGATGTTCTATTAGCAAATGACCGTGTTTCTGCAATACAGCAGGTCAAGCGACACAAACCTGCTGTCGTTACACTCGATTTAAGTTTGCCTCCCGATGAAGAAAGTACCAGTGAAGGGTTCGCCGCTTTAGAGCAAATTCTTGAAATAGATCCAAACATAAAAATTATCGTCGTTACTGGTCAGGAAGAACGAGTCAACGCAGTAAAAGCCATCGGTCTTGGTGCCTATGACTTTTACAGTAAACCTTTCGAGCCTGAAGTTATTCAATTAATAGTGAACCGTGCGTTTCGTTTATTAGAATTACAAAGTGATAATTTACGTTTGCAATCGACCGAAACACATGAGCCATTTAACGGCATAATCGCTTGTAGCCCACAGATGCAAAGTCTCTGTAAAGCCGTTGAAAAAGTAGCGCCTTCAGATGCCACTGTTTTATTGCTGGGTGAAAGTGGAACGGGTAAAGAACTTTGCGCGAAAGGGCTTCATACACTAGGTTCAAATAGCGAAGGGCATTTTGTCGCGATTAACTGTGCAGCAATACCTGAAGCATTATTAGAAAGTGAATTGTTTGGCCATGAAAAAGGGGCATTCACCGGAGCCAATAAGCAAACTATTGGTAAAATTGAATATGCCGATGGCGGTACATTGTTTCTCGATGAAATGGGTGATTTACCGTTTACTTTACAGGCAAAATTGCTTCGTTTCTTACAGGAACGTGTGATTGAGCGGCTCGGTGGTCATAAACCAATACCCGTTAATGTGCGCGTGGTTTGTGCAACGCACCAAAACTTGCGAGAGAAAATTGAAAAAGGTGAGTTTCGTGAAGACCTTTTTTATAGAATCAGTGAAATACCCTTAGAAATTCCACCACTTCGTCACCGCGAAGGTGACATCATCATCCTTGCTCGACACTTTTTTGAACAATATAATCACGATCACGGTCGTAAATTACGAGGTTTTACCAAAGATGCTTTAAGCTCAATGGAGTCTTATGCTTGGCCTGGTAACGTTCGCGAATTACAAAATCGTATTAAACGTGCAGTTATTATGACTGACGGTAAACAACTTTCACCTATGGATCTCGAGCTTGATAAAACCTCAGCAGAGACAATGAATTTTAATTTGCGTGATATACGTGAAAAAGTTGAACGGCAAGCAATTTTACGTGCTTTATCGCATAGCAACGGAAAGGTTGCGCCCGCAGCAGAGTTACTAGGTGTTAGTCGACCAACGTTATACGATCTAATTAAAAAGTTAAATATCTCAGTTTGATACACGTGTTTATACGGATTATTATAAATATAAATGGGGCTGTCCTAGATAACTAGCCCATTTCTCTCTTAACCCACTGATTCAACTGTTTTAATTGAATTTTTGGATCACTGTTGTTAAAACGCCATTCACACTCTTTCAAAAACAAGTGGAAATGGTCTTTCGGAACGCCATTAAATTTACGCAT
>JAESSQ010000088.1 GCA_016764035.1 Gammaproteobacteria bacterium | reverse complement strand
CAGTTTAAAAATATGTGGAATGCAATTACTACCGGCCAGTCATGGACCGGTGAGTTATACAATAAAAAGAAAAATGGTGATTTGTACTGGGAGAACGTGACGGTTTCTGCCATTAAAAATAGTGAGGGAGAGAACACACACTATCTTGCAATCAAAGAAGATATTTCGTTACGTAAAGATTATGAAGAACGTCTACTGTATCAGGCAAGTTATGACAAGTTAACCGATTTACCCAACCGCTCACTGGCTTATGACCGTATTCAGCAGGCGATCGCCAATGCCATTCGTGAGCAGAAAAAAATTGCCCTGTTATACATGGACTTTGATCACTTTAAAAATATCAACGATACCCTTGGGCATAATGCAGGCGATGAATTTTTAAAATACATGGCGGGTAGGTTAAAAGGCTGTGTCAGAGATTTTGATACCGTGGCTCGACTTGGTGGGGATGAGTTCCTAATCATGCTGGTAGAAGTTGATGAAGCTAGAAATAGTGGCAGTAACCGCGTTTCCGACTACTCGTTCGAAGAGGTAATTAAGCATAAAACGGAAGATATATTAAACCGTGTTTCTGAGCCTTGTGTTATCGAAGAGATGGAGTTCGCGGTGACAGCAAGTGCGGGTATTGCTTTTTTCCCACAGGATGGTGATGACCCCTACGTACTATTGAAAAATGCTGATACGGCAATGTATCGAAGCAAGCGAAAAGGCCGTAATACGTTTGAAGTTTTCACGCCCGAGATGGGTGATGTGGTGATGAAACGTGTCGAGATTGAAAGTAAGTTGCGTCATGCATTAGAAAATAACGAGTTTTACCTGAAGTTCCAACCTTTAATGGAGGCTAGAACGCAATCGATAATTGCTGCTGAGGCATTGATTCGTTGGGACGATGCCGAGTTGGGTGCGATTTCACCAGAAGAATTTATCCCGCTTGCCGAAGAGAGTGGCTTAATCGTTGAGATAGGTAGCTGGGTGTTAGATACGGCGCTCACCAATGTGAAAAAATGGCGTGAAAATTCGGACTACGGTGAATTTTATGTAGCGATTAATCTATCGAGTCGCCAGTTTAGAGGCAAAGATATCGTACAAAATGTTGCTGACGGTTTGCAGCGACATGGACTTCCCGGCTCAGCTCTAGTGCTGGAAGTTACTGAACGCCTGTTGATGAAAGATGTGCCGCATGTCATCAGCATATTGAATCAGTTCAAAGAGATGGGCGTGCGTTTATCGATAGATGATTTCGGCACCGGATATTCTTCATTAAGTTACCTAAAACGTTTCCCGTTTGATGTGTTAAAAATTGATAAATCTATTATCAATGATATCGGCGATGATCCTGACGACAGAGCTTTATGTGATGCCATTATTGCCATGGCGCATAGCCTTGGTTTAGGTGTTATCGGTGAAGGCGTGGAAACCAAAGAGCAGTACGACTTTTTAGTTGAGCGTGGTGTCGAAGTTATTCAGGGTTATTATGTGAGCGTGCCTTTGATAAATGAAGATTTCCTTAAGTTTATTGCCTTGTCAGAGTGGGTAGAAACGACGGTTTAAGGTCATGTAAGGGTAAGATTTGGACGCCTTGATTAAAGAAGTCTTGCTTGTTTAGCGCTACAAAAAAATAGACGGCGCGTTGTAGCTAACAGGCCTAGTAGTAAGAGTAATGTAATAAAAGACGGTGCCCCTAATATTTTATTTGATCCACCCCCGCTCCCGCCTGTATCCGTATTATTTGTGTTGTCTACCTCATTCACCGTAACGTCCAGCACAAAATTAAACGCCACGGTTTGATTGCTTACTATGGTAATGATGGCATCGTCATTGGTTACGGCATCTTGATAGATCGTTTCCGTTATTGGATGTGGTGTAGTAAACGACTCACTAAGAATCGTATCTGCATACGGGCCTATGCTTGAGCCGCCGTTAAACAGCGTGTTAATCGAATTGGCGTGTAATTTATAGTTGCCTGCAGGAAGGTAGAGTTTGTAAAAGCCAGTGTCTTGCAGTAGATAGTCGGAAACACTGCTGACGGCTTCGCCTGTCGTGGTTTTTACGGCAAAAACATTAGCGCCCAATATGGCATCCCCCGCCAGGTTGACCAGGTTACCTTGCAATATGCCAAGATTATTATCGATATCGGCAGCGGGGTAGAGTGACGACAGTGATATTTCATCATCGAGATGTAATGACGAACTATCTCTGCATATGAAAGGGTACATGACGGGATAGTTCGATGCCATGGTGGATAGACAAATGAAGGGTAGTCCAGAAATATTTTCCTGATTGTTAATGTTTATCTGGCTGTGATCGAGGCCGGTAAAGTGCCCGATCTCATGCGTAATGAGTAATATGAAATCGGTGTTAGTTATACCGAGATCTCTGCCATTAATGACCGCAAAGCCTTCGCTAAAAAAATCACCACCAATGCTAAAAAAAGATGCAGCGAAACCGAGGGTGTTATCGCTGGCGCCATTGCCAAAAAATGCGTCTATGATGGCACCGTTGCTGTCATAGATGACGGGGTTTAGGTTGTCATTATTGTTTTGTGCGCCGCCATTAACACCAGGCAGCACGGTGGTGAAGTTGTTTTCGTCAATATCCGTCGTGATGGCCGTGGTATCAACCGACATATTTAGTGCTGATGTGCTTACGTTATTCCATAAATCCAGTGCTTCCTGAAGTAGCATGTTCGCGTCTGTATTAGACGTCGTGCCCAGATCGCCAGCTTCTACGTTAACGGTAATAGCTGGGTTTTGATATTTAACCGGCGTATTGCCAGCGGCACCCTGGATAACTAATGGACCGCCAGAAAAAGCAGTGTTGCTGCAAGCAACTAAGGTAATCATACAAAGTAGTTTTGCTGTCGGGGTCATGCGGTTACTGGATGCTATGGCTACGCACGGTATTGACGAAGTCGTCGAGGCGTGCTTGAGAAGGTTTATCGGCGCGCACAGCTAAGGGAATTTGTATGGCTGTTTTTGCTTGTTTAGCTACAGGCGGATTATTCAAGCGACGACCATTGCTGACAATTAATTCATCATTGTCCATAGATACTGAAAAGCTACCCTGATGCAAGCCAAGCGGGCTGCTAAAGCCCAATGTCGACTTTTCAGGTAAAAAGATAATGTAATCATTGCCGACTTGAAACGTTGGTACGCCGTGAATGCGCATGCCAAAGTTTTGGTCTTTTAAAAAACCACCCAGTTGTTTAATGGTATGGGTGTCACCCGTATTGCCTTTGATCAGGTCGATAATGCTAAAGGTAGTATAGGTAGCAATAGCGCCACTTTGTTCATCCTGTTTAACCTGATTATTAATTACTTTGCCGTAGAATATTAAATCGGCTCGCGTCGAGAGTTGCTCAAGCGAGAGGGGTAACATACTGGTGGCAATGACAGCTGATACGTTACATAGACTAATAATTAAACTTAAAGTGATGAGTGTTAATTTCATAGGTCGTCGCATTAGCTACTGATTAAATGAGAGTTATCGAGTGTGTATTGTGTCTGTGGTATTCCATAAATGTTCAGCTTATTATGCTGCTCATGTTTTCGCCTGGACGATAAACACGCCGGCTACTTTCTATGTATAGCAGTGATGCTGTGTTAGTTTAGAAAATATATTGTTTTTAGTTGCCGTCGAAGGTGATTTTTTAGCTGTAAAGGGATGTTAATCAGCGCAGTCGGTCGTGGTTAATTGCTGGCTGCTAAATAGCTCTTCTGTAAAACCAAAAAGTTTCGGGTCGCTTAAGCGTTGCGTATAAATAATGCCATCGAGATGATCGCATTCATGTTGAACCACGCGGGCATGAAAACCACTGGCAGTGACATCGATGCTATTACCCTCAGCATCAAAACCCGTGTAGCGAATATGGGAAAATCGCGTCACCATGCCGCGCATGCCAGGCACGCTCAGACAACCTTCCCAGCTGTCGTCTTGCGTTTCTGATAAGGGTGTTATTTGAGGGTTGATTAGAATGCTCTTGGGTACGGCGTTTTCGTCCGGATAACGAGGGTTGTCGTCAAAGCCAAAAATAACCACACGTTGCCCGACGCCAATCTGTGGCGCGGCCAGTCCAGCACCATCGGCGGCTGCCATGGTATCAAAAAGATCCTCGATTAGCGTATCGAGCTCGGCAGTATTGAAGTCGATAACGTCTGAGGCGACGTGTAGTAAACGTGGGTCGCCAAGTCGAAGGATGGGTTGTATAGCCATAGAGAGGTAATGGATGATTTTTAAATCATGGTAAAATTAACGCCTATCTTAGCTGTTTTAGCGAAGAAAAAAACCCACATAAGTTATCCGGAGTTACCTTAACGTTATGTCAACCGTAAGCCCTAAAGCAAAGCTTAGTATCGAGCAGCAGTTGTTACGTACCCGCAAAGTGATGGATGCGCTGGATGACTGGGGGCTAAATGGCGAGCAGATACTTCGTGTTCTTGACCTTCCCGAAACACAGCGAAGTCGGCATCTTGCGAAATACCGAAAAGACACCCCTTTTCCTGATGATGAGCGGGTTGTATGCCGGGTGACTTTTTTACTGGGTATTATCGATGCATTACGCACCAGCTACCCGAGAAATTTACAGATGGGTGCGCGCTGGATGGCTGCACCGCAGGTTCGTCTAAATAACCGGTGCCCATTGCAGGTGATGTTGGATGATGGCGAAATGGGCGTGGTTGCTGTGTTGTCAGAGCTGGACTGCGCTTACGCCTGGGAACTGAGCGGCTCGAAAATTAGCTAAAGTAAGCTTAGAGGGAAGCTCTCATTAATTCATGAAATCGTATCTTGTGCACGGAGTCTGGGTGATTCAGTGCATAAACTATTTTAATTCAGAGTTAATCAGAAGTTCCTTAGGTTTTTATCGTTAAAGCTACACGGCCAGTGTTGTATGTGCCTATAAACTCTTTTTAATGGTGTCGTAGGCTTTGCGAATTTCCTGTGTTTTTTCTGTTGCCAGCGCAATCATTTCATCGGGCAAGCCTTTTGCCACCAGTTTGTCTGGATGGTGCTGGCTCATTAATCGACGATAAGCTTTTTTCATTTCGGCTTCGCTACTGTCTTTGCTAATACCTAATATTTCATATGCCTGATCGAGCGTTAAGCTATCACTTGCGCTGGCTTGTGCGCCATTGGCGATACTAAATAAGTGGTCGATCTGCTCACCTGAAAAACCGAGAATATTACCGATGGTGTAAAGAATGTGTTTCTCGCTGTCATCGACTTTACCGTCTGCCATGGCCGTGGATATCTGAATTTCGACGAACATCTGTATTAAATTACGGCGTCGGTGACACTCTTTTTTAAACTGATGTAATACATCCTCCAGTGGAAAATCGTCTGCTTTTCCCTGATCAAAAAATTTAATCGCGGCCTTGCGTTGCGCTTCAGAGAGCTGCATTTGTGCCATGATGTTTTTAGCAGCGGATATTTCATGCGCACTAACGTGACCATCGGCTTTTGCGATATGACCCATCACCGAGAACGTGGTGGTGAAAAAGGCGGCTTGAACACGCTCCTGGCTGCCCATGTCGATACGGTCGCCCATGCTTATGCCGCGATCGAAATTGCCACCGAGTGCTGCACCAACCAGTGCGCCTAACGGTCCGCCAAACACAAAACCTAAAGTTCCGCCAATAAATGTACCCCACCAGGCCATCGTTATTTCCTCAATTATTAATGTCGGGGGATTCTAGCATTTAGGGTATTTTTTTTCTTAGTAATGGTTGTTTGTTCGCCGCCGGTGTTTTAGGGCTTGTGGACGGTAGTGTTACCGATTATTTATCATGCTTTAGTGGTTTTTATATCTGCAGTGCGTTGATATGTAGGGCTAGCTGGTCAAGCATTTGCTCCGTAGATTCTGTTTCCAGTAACCGTTGTTTCTGTTTATTGCTTATGGGTAGTAGTTCGCTCAAGCGATAACAGATAGCAGCGGTATTGTTAAAGTCCATATGTTGTTTATATTGCACAGCGAAGGGGTGTTCTAATAATTGTTTTAATGTTTCCGTCAGGGGTTTAAATACATCGGGCATGGGCGGATTTTGGTCCAGTGCCGAGATGAATGTCGTAGTCTGTGCGAACAATAAACCATCATCTCTGACCGTATTGTTAGTAAGTTGTACTCTGTGTTTTGCTTGAATGCTGATGCCGAGCAAACCACTAGGCAATGATTCCCAGTCAATAATCTCCACATAACAGCCTGTGCAATAAATCTTTGGGGTGGAGCCTACCTCTTTACCTTCGCGGATCAATACCGTGACAAAGCCTGTTTCTTTTTTCATGCATTCTTTTATAAGATTAAGATAACGCTGTTCAAAAAGTTGTAAAGGCAGGATACTGCCGGGGAATAGCACCGTGTTTAAAGGAAATAAGGCGAGTTTCATGATTATATTATGCCTTAAGTAAAAGTGGTTATGACAGCAGTAAACGTGACGAGGAAAAACTTTTGACTACATTTAAACATCAGGTGGTGCGCGATCTTGTCTGGGCGGTGTCTAGCCCATCGCTAATGTCGCGACTGTCACAGATTTGTGATTGGCCGCAACGTCAATGGTATCAACAAATATTCGATACATCGCTGCCGTGGTTGAAAGAATTGGATGCCGATCCGGCAGAGTTGGAAGCGTTATTGAGCCAGCAAAAAGATCGGCGAATGGGCAAGTATTTCGAAACATTATGGTATTACTGGTTACATAATCATTCACGTTATGAAGTGGTAGAAAATAATGTGCAGATAAATATCGACGGTGAAACCTTAGGTGAAATTGATTTTATCTTGTTTGATAAAACTACAAAAAAAACGATTCACTGGGAGTTGGCCATTAAATTTTATCTGGGTGTCGGTGATACTCGAAAAATGCACAACTGGCATGGGCCAAATTTACGCGATCGACTGGACAGGAAAGTTACGCATTTATTAAATAAGCAAAGTGTTATAAGTCAAGATCAACGTGTCGTACAGTGGCTGAAAACACGAGGCATAAAAATTGACCAATGTGCGGTGATTTTAAAAGGGCGTCTGTATTTACCCTGGGAAAAACAGCAGCCTCAGGATGTGAATCGTGCACAATTTCCGATGGAATGCGGCTCAGATTTATTGTCTGGCTGGTGGTTTACGCAGAGTGAATTTGATGAAAAATTTGATAACGAACAGACTTTTTTAACCTTAATCAACAAAGGTTGGTTGGCAAGGATACCGGCAGCGTCCGCCGACGAACGTTATGTGAAAAGTGGTATCTTTGAGGCCGTTGCGCATAACGTAATACGGTATCCATTACACGTTCAGTTTGCCCATTCAGTTGGCGATTTGGACAGGGTGTTTATTGTTGATGATAACTGGCCGGGTTGCGCATTAACGGCGGGCTAGGCTAATACTAAAATTCTGCAATTAATCTTTATCTTCTACGATTAATCTAAAACCCAGTACAGCATAAGCTTTATCTGGTGAGTCCGCTGCACGGTAAGCGGAGCGTATTAAGTGAGGAGGGCAATGGTACGAGCCACCACGTCGAATTTTTTTGTTGCCCTGTGTCGGCCCTTGTGGGTTCGTCTTTGGCGAATTTTTGTATGTTATCGGGCTGTACCAGTCCGCCACCCATTCCCAGGCATTGCCATACATATCGTGCTGTCCCCAGTCGTTCGCCTTTAATCCTGCTACAGGTTGTATTTCATCATTTGAACTAAGTAGATACCAGGCGTACTCATCCATCGCCAGTTTTGAAAAAGGACGCAGACCGGTGCTGTTTGCGCGTGCAGCGTATTCCCACTCTGCTTCGGTAGGCAGACGATAATAATACTTGCTTGATAGTGTATTGAGTTTATCGATAAAACGATTGGCATCGTTCCATGAAATTGAAACAATCGGCAGTTGTTGCCAATGCTTTGCCTGCCAGTTTTTGTTTGGCCCGGGTCGGGTCTGCATTATGTCGTACCAAACCTTTTGCGTGACTTCGGTTTGAGATAGCTGGAAAGGCTGTTCGAATACCACGGTGTGCGCGGGTGTTTCGTCATTGATTATTTCCGCATCAGGGCTGGGCAAATCGGCAATTGCTGCGTCGAGGTCAGTGGTGCCCATAATAAATTGTCCAGCGGGGATGGTGACAAAAGTAAGGTCTATATCAGGGTTGTGTGAACCTGTCGTTGCCTGCGCTGTTGGCGATACGATGTTAAATAGTGTGCCCAGAAGTAAAACGAGTTTTAGTGGGCTTGAAAATAAACTGATGTGTTGCATATCGCATACTCGGTTATAAAGGTGGCATCAGTATCGACAATGCGTGCATTATCTTGTTCACTATTTTTTGTATAACTTTACGGTGGTGAAAAACGGCGATGAAACAACATCACATCGCCAGATTTTTTTATGCTGCGCTGCGTGTTTAATGCTTATTTATATTATTCAATAAATATTCATGAACAGGTGTGCCGCTGACTGAAATCTGTTGCTGTGCAGCACGACTACCGGTTTTTGACCATAGCTCGTATGCTGTGACAGGTTGTAGCGCAGGCATGCTGTACTGCCGTATGGTTTGCAGTAAATCCATGAGTAGAACAAAGCTCTCGGCTAGCTGTTGATATAATGTTGCTATACCCTGTTGTGTAACATCGCCAATATGTTGATACGCGGCGCGCCCGAGGTCGACATAATAACTGACACTAACTTGTCTTTTGACGACGGTCTGCGGGAATAAACCTGAAACCAATAAGCATTGGTCGCCAATATCGCGCAATTGTTCGCTACGCAAAGAACTTGGCAATTGGTGTGCTGTTAGGTAATCCAGCGCCAGGGCTTGCGTGTTAAGTTGATTGTTTTTGGCAAAGCGCATCAGTGTAAAAACCAGATAGCTTTGCATGGCTTCGTCAAGATGGACGCCATAATCCTGTTCTGCTTCCAGCACCAGCGTGTGCCACTGTGACAGTTCAGATGAATCTAAAATGAATTGCTTACTCATACTTCTCACCCTCTGTAGTAGCTATCGGCAATAGATGGTATTTGTTGAGCTGATATTCATTTATAGCCTGTTTTTGTTGTAAACACCACACCTCATGGTGAATTTGGGTCGCCATGGTCTGTGCTTCATGGGTTATACTTTGCACCTTATATAATATTCAGGTTTTTCAGATACATGGCATACGATGTTTCAACATTTCAGGGGCTAATCTTTGCGGTTCAAGATTACTGGCAAAAGCAAGGTTGTGCTGTATTGCAACCATTAGACATGGAAGTAGGTGCGGGTACATTCCATCCGGCAACTTTTTTGCGTGCTATTGGCCCCGAGCCTTGGCGTGCCGCTTATGTGCAGCCCTGCCGTCGACCGACGGATGGGCGCTATGGCGAAAACCCTAATCGTCTTCAGCATTATTATCAATTTCAGGTGATACTAAAACCTTCGCCCGATAATATTCAAGAGCTGTATCTTGGTTCGTTAGAAGCGCTAGGTTTTGATCTGCTAGAACATGATGTGCGTTTTGTCGAAGACAACTGGGAATCACCTACTCTGGGTGCCTGGGGATTAGGTTGGGAAGTTTGGTTAAACGGTATGGAAGTGACGCAGTTCACCTATTTTCAGCAAGTTGGCGGGCTCGAGTGTCGTCCGGTAACGGGTGAGATTACTTACGGTCTTGAGCGCCTGGCAATGTATCTACAGGAAAAAGAAAGCGTGTTCGATTTGATCTGGACCACAGGCCCTCAAGGTGATGTTACCTACGGCGATGTTTTTCATCAGAACGAAGTGGAGATGTCGACCTATAATTTTGAACATGCTGACACCGACATATTGTTCACGCAGTTTGATGATTGTGAATCAGAAAGTCAGCGACTGATCGAACTGGGCTTACCATTACCGGCGTATGAGCAGGTATTAAAAGCCTCGCATGCCTTTAATTTACTCGATGCCCGTCATGCGATTTCGGTGACCGAGAGACAGCGATTTATTTTGCGGGTGCGCAGCTTGTCGAGAGCTGTCGCGAAATCTTATTATGAAGCTCGTGAAGCCCTGGGTTTTCCTATTGGTAATACCTTAGCGAGCAGTGTGCAGAAAAAAGGAGGTGCGGCATGAGCGTAGACTCCTTACTTATCGAACTCGGTACGGAAGAGTTACCGCCGAAAGCTTTAAAAAAATTGTCGCTTGCCTTTACCGACGGTATTGTTGACGGCCTGAAAAAAGCCGGTTTTGAAATTAATGACGTGCAATCTTTTGCAGCACCGAGAAGACTGGCGGTATTAATTAAAAATGTGGCGTCTGCGCAACCAGACAGGGATGTGGAGCGAAAAGGGCCCAATTTAAAAGCAGCCTATGACACCGACGGTAAACCTACCAAAGCGGTGATGGGCTTTGCTCGTTCCTGTGGTGTTGAGGTTGATGCCTTGCAGCCATTGGAGACGGACAAAGGGGTTTGGTTAGTTTTTAAAGCCACAGAAAAAGGTCAGGCATTGTCTGACTTGATCGAAACGATTATTAATCAATCATTAACTCGTTTGCCGATTCCAAAGCGTATGCGCTGGGGTAATTCAGATGTAGAGTTTGTTCGCCCGGTTCACTGGTTGGTGTTGATGCATGGCAGTACTGTGCTCGATGCGGAAGTGCTCGGCGTGCGTTCATCGGCAAAAACATTCGGCCATCGCTTCCATAGTTCGGGTGAAATAACCTTGCAACATGCGGATGAGTATCAGCAAAAGCTGTATTCACCGGGTTTTGTTATTGCCGATTTCGAACAGAGAAAACAGAACATAAAACAGCAGGTTGTCGACACTGTTAAGAGCTTGAATGGTGATGCCGTCATCGATGAAGACTTGCTTGATGAAGTCACTGCCTTAAATGAATGGCCAATTGCGGTTGCTGGTGAATTTGAAATAGTCTATTTACAAATACCATCAGAAGCCTTGATTAAAACCATGCAGGACCACCAGAAATATTTTCCAGTAATGGATAGCAATGGCCAGTTAAAAAATTATTTCATCACCATCAGCAATATCGATAGCAAGTCACCTGAAAAAGTAAAGCAGGGTAATGAGCGTGTAATTCGCCCGCGTCTGGCCGATGCCATGTTCTTCTGGCAGCAAGATCAAAAGCAACCGCTTGAGTCTTTTAACAAGGCGCTGGAAAAAGTGGTTTTTCATGCCAAGCTTGGCACGGTGGCGGAAAAAACACAGCGCGTCGCAAAGTTGTCAGAAGAAATTGCTGGCCAGTTAAAGGCTAATCTTGATGATGTAAAGCGTGCGGTTGTGTTGAGCAAATGCGACCTGATGACTGACATGGTCGGTGAGTTTGCTTCGCTGCAGGGTGTGATGGGTAAGCGTTACGCCCAGATAGCGGGTGAGTCCGAGGAAGTTGCGATAGCCCTGGATGAACAGTACAAACCACGCGGTGCACGTGATGATACGGCAGCAACGATGACAGGACAGATCCTTTCCATCAGTGACAAACTTGATACCCTGGTCGGTATTTTTGCTATCGGCGAAAAACCGACCGGTGAAAAAGATCCTTATGCTTTACGCCGAGCATCTTTAGGTGTGTTGAGAACGATAATTGAACGCCAATTAGATCTTGATCTAAAACAATTGATTGCCGTATCAGCAAAATTATTATCGGATAAAGTTGATGCCAGTAAAGTCGAGCAAGATGTTTTTGATTATATTTTAGATAGGCTGCGCGCTTAT
>JAESSQ010000087.1 GCA_016764035.1 Gammaproteobacteria bacterium | reverse complement strand
GAGGAAACTGCAAATCTTGGCCACCACCATGAATATCAAAATGATTACCCAGGCAGCAAGTCGACATCGCAGAACATTCAATATGCCAGCCAGGTCGACCTTTTCCCCAGGGCGAATCCCATGACGGCTCATTCGGTTTGGCAGCTTTCCATAATACGAAATCGAGTGGGTCATCTTTACGCTCATCAACGGCTACGCGCTCACCGGCACGCAAATCTTCAAGTTTTTTACCCGATAGCTTACCGTAACCGTCGAAGGTACTGACATCATAATAAACATCACCCTGCTCGTCACTGCCTTTAGCTGTATAGGCATGTCCTTTTTCGATGAGTGTTTGCACCATCCCGATAATGCCTTGCATCGAGTCTGTTGCACGAGGTTCTTCACTCGGTGGCAACACACCCAGCGCAGCTGCGTCTTGTTGCATAGCCAGGATGAAACGATTAGTTAATACAGAAAATTCTTCACCATTCTGGTTAGCGCGGTTAATTATCTTATCGTCGATATCCGTGATATTGCGTACATATGTCACATCATAACCACGGTAACGCAAATATCGTGTAACCGTATCAAACACGACCAAAACACGGGCATGACCCAGATGACATAAGTCATAAACTGTCATGCCACAGACATACATCGAAACCTTGCCAGGTATTATTGGTTTGAAAATTTCTTTTTTTCTGGTCTGACTGTTGTGTATCTTTAACATAGGTAAAAATTACGGCGTTTTGAATAAAAAGATGCGGAATAATAACGGATAAGTAGAACAAGCGCTAACTCATCAGCAAAACTCGGAGTAAACTACAGCGTTTATTTTATTTAGTAAGGTATGTTTTCACATGGTAAAAATATTATTCGTATGCATGGGTAACATATGCCGGTCACCGACCGCAGAAGGGGTATTTCGCCACAAAGTTACACAAAACAACTTGGATGAGCAAATTATTATTGACTCTGCAGGTACTCACGCATATCACGTCGGTAGTCCTCCTGACCAACGTTCACAAGCAGCAGCTTTAAAACGGGATATCGACTTAAGCGAACAACGTGCTCGTCGCGTTGATGTCGATGATTTTGCCGAATTTGATTATATTATTGCTATGGACAAAAGCAATAAAGATGACTTACTCTCTCTATGTCCTGCTAGTTATAGAAACAGAGTTCATCTATTTTTAGACTTTGCCACTAGCCATGAAAGCGAAGTTCCAGACCCCTACTACGGTCAAGGCCGTGGCTTCGAAATCGTTTTAAATTTAATCGAAGATGCTTCCAACGGACTGCTCGAAAAAATTCAAAACAAATAATCAGACATTCTTCAGAAGCGACGTATTCACCAAACACGTCGCTTCTGAATTACGCTAGTCATCAACCGTGGATGAAGCCGGCCTGTTATCATTAGATGACGGTTGTTTTTCCTCTACAGGCTTTTCAGCAGGACGCTTTTCTGCTACGGGTTTTTCAGCTACAGGTTTTGCCGTTTCACGTGTTGCAGCCACTTTTTTCTCTTGCTCACGATTACTTGCATCACTACTTTTTATTTGGCTTGCCGCTTCCTTAGAGGGTGAAGGTTTACTTACCTGTTCGTTTGACTGAGGCTTAGCCGTTTCATTTTTATTAGATGTATCCGTATTTTTCGATCGATTTCCACCACGGCGGC
Organism: Gammaproteobacteria bacterium; assembly: GCA_016764035.1. Taxonomy (GTDB): domain Bacteria; phylum Pseudomonadota; class Gammaproteobacteria; order SZUA-229; family SZUA-229. Next base: position 1,887 of record JAESSQ010000087.1, on the reverse strand, counting down.
GGCGATTACGATTTGACTGACCACCCGATTTATTATCAGATCGTCCACCAGACTGAGCCGTATCATTCGATTGTTTATTTTCTGACTGATTAGCGCTCTGTTCACCTCCTTTATTATTCCCCTGCTTATTACTCTGCCTGTTATCCTGATTTTGGTTAGAATTTCTATTGCGGTTACGATTACGCCCACGGTTGCGGTTTCTATTTTGCTCGCTACGCTGACCGCCCTGGCGTTGTGTTCGAGCTGGTTTTTCCACAGGCTTTTTCGCCTCAGGCTCTTCTTTTTTATCGCCAGTAAAAATTGAAACTATTTTTTCAAACAAGCCGGTCGGCGCTTCTTGTACTTCTGGTTCAGGTTCAGGCTCTGGTGCTTTTGCAACCGGACGACGTCCTGGCGATATCGATGAAACCGCGGCCTGTTCTGGCTGTATCGGTTTTTCTTGGGTTATTTCAACGTTATATTGTGTGTCGGTATCAGCACGTTGGTAACTGGCCGTTGCGTCCGTATCATCATGCTCACTCTTACGAACACGTTCAACTTTATACTGTGGCGTTTCCAACGTTGGGTTTGCTACGATAACCACATGCACATTGCCAAGTTTTTCTATCTCAGCAATAGCCCCGCGCTGCTCATTTAGCAGGTAGGTGGCAACATCAATCGGCACCTGAACATCGACACGTGCAGTGCCACTTTTCAATGCCTCTTCTTCAATAATACGAACCAGTGATAACGATAACGATTCCACGGTGCGAATCGTGCCCTGCCCGGTACAACGTGGACAAACAATCTGCGTAGACTCACCCAAAGACGGCTTTAAGCGTTGACGAGACATTTCCATCAAACCAAAACGAGAAATGCGACCTACCTGTACACGCGCACGATCAGGCTGCACGGCGGCATTTAAACGGTTCTCGACAGCACGCTGATTGCGATTATTTAGCATATCAATGAAATCGATAACAACCAGACCACCAAGATCACGTAAACGTAGTTGACGGGCGATCTCATCTGCCGCCTCAAGATTTGTATTGGTTGCTGTCTCTTCAATATCGCCGCCTTTGGTAGCACGGGCAGAGTTGATATCAATCGCAATTAACGCTTCGGTATGATCGATAACAATCGCGCCACCCGAGGGAAGTTGAACCTCACGACGATAAGCCGACTCTATCTGGTTTTCAACCTGAAAACGGTTAAACAACGGCACGGTGTCTTCATAGTATTTAATTTTATGCACACTATTGGGCATCACCTGTTGTACAAAATCCATGGCCGAATCATAAACTTCCTTAGAGTCGATTAATACTTCGGCGATGTCGCTTCTAAAATAATCACGCAATGCACGCGTGGTAACATCACTTTCCTGGTAGATTAAAAAGGGTGATGGACGCTCAGCAGCCGCTATTTCAAAGGCTGTCCACAGTTGCAATAAATAATTCAAATCCCACTGCAGCTCTTCGACATTTCTACCAACGCCTGCGGTTCGCACAATTAACCCCATACCGTCAGGTATTTCTAATTCACTTAATGCTTTACGTATAAGGTCACGGTCTTCACCAGCGATGCGGCGTGATACACCGCCGGCACGAGGATTATTCGGCATTAATACCAAATAACGACCGGCCAGACTAATGAAGGTGGTGATTGCAGCGCCTTTATTTCCACGCTCTTCTTTCTCCACCTGAATGACAACTTCCTGCCCTTCTTTGATAGCGGTTTTGATATCTGGACGACCAGAAGATTTGAGCCCCTCTTCTGTGAAGTACATGCGCGAAACTTCTTTAAAGGGTAAGAAGCCATGACGCTCAGCGCCATAATCGACAAAACAAGCCTCAAGACTGGGCTCGACGCGGGTAATTTTACCTTTGTATACGTTAGATTTTTTTTGCT
>JAESSQ010000008.1 GCA_016764035.1 Gammaproteobacteria bacterium | reverse complement strand
GAGCCAAACAGGTCTGCGCCCATACCCGCAACATCACCAACATTGTCGCCCACGTTATCAGCGATTACAGCAGGGTTTCGTGGGTCCTCTTCCGGAATGCCGGCTTCTACCTTGCCGACTAAATCTGCGCCTACATCGGCAGCTTTAGTGAAGATACCGCCGCCAACTCTGGCGAACAATGCAATGGATGAGCCACCGAGTCCAAATCCAGCGATAACTTCCATCAGTACGTGCGTGGGTAATTGTTCAGGCATGATGGCTTTTAAGACCACATAGACAACAATCAGGCCTATGGTAGCCAGGCTTACCAGGGTGAAGCCCATGACGGCGCCTGAACTCACGGCAACTTTAAATGCGGCAGCCAGGCTTTGATTAGCCGATACGGTAGTTCTTACATTACCGACCGTGGCTATTTTCATACCGATATAGCCGGAGGCGATAGAGATGATGGCGCCAAACAGAAAAGCCAGCGCGGTATAGATGCCCTCATTAACGTAGTCGGTATGGTGGTCATCGATAAACAGGACGATGATAATGGCAAATACCACCATAAAAATGGCCATGAACTTGTATTCCTGTTTCAGGAACGCCATGGCGCCTTTTTGGATGGCGGAGTGTATTTTGATTAGACGGGCTTTTAGATCCTCATCATCAATGCCAAGATCAATAGGAACGCTTTTAACTTTGGTCGTAAAGTAAAAAGCAATACCGAGACCCATAAAGGCCAGTGCAAGTATCCACGTAATTGTCATTTAAAGTCCCCTGAGTGAGTTGTATAAATTGTTGGTGCTACGTCGCGTTTAAGACGCATGTGTTTTTAATTATCACAATCTTTTTATTATGACAAGTTCTTAAAATTTCCGCCAACTATGCGGGAATAGTCGTCATTCGTCAATTATAGTTAAAAGTTGATGATAAACTTTATTGTATTTAGACGGTGTACTATTTATTTATCTAAGGAAGAGAATATATTGTCTCGAATATCTTCGACACTGCCGATACCAGTAATCTTGTGGTATTTAGGCGCTTTAACATCACCGGAGTTTGCCCAATCGTTGTAGTACGTAATTAACGGCTCTGTTTGATCATGATAGACCTCAAGACGTTTTTTCACTGTATCTTCCTGGTCATCATCACGCTGAATAAGCTCTTCACCGGTCTCATTATCCTTGCCCTCAACTTTAGGTGGGTTGAAAACAAGATGGTAAGTACGGCCAGAAGCAAGATGTACGCGGCGCCCCGACATGCGTTTGATTATTTCTGCATCATCGACATCGATTTCAACAACAGCATCAATCACGACGCCTTGTTCTTTGAGTGCATCGGCTTGCGGTAATGTACGAGGGAAGCCGTCAAACAAAAATCCATTGGCACAATCATCTTTCGCGAGACGATCTTTTACCAGACCAAGAATTATCTCATCGGTGACCAGACCGCCTGCATCCATTACTTTTTTGGCCTCCAGACCCATCGGTGTGCCGTCTTTCACGGCAGCGCGTAACATATCCCCGGTCGATATTTGAGGAATGCCATATTTTTTTGTGATGTATCCAGCTTGCGTGCCTTTACCGGCGCCAGGGCCACCCAGTAACATTATTCTCATCGTGTTTCTTTTGGGTGAAAAGCATCGTAATAATTTAGTGAAAAACAATTTAATATTCATAATTGGCTGATTCGGATAATAAGTGCAGTAAAATTACGCAGCGAGTAAATCTACTTGCTGCCCCATAATTCATTTATTTGGCGAGCGGCAGTCGCGTGTTTTACCCTTGTGCGTGTCATCAATTTGATTAGTATTTATTTTATTTTGAATTCGGGACATTTCTTAGCCACCATGACACGTTTTAGTTGTACATATTTTGGTAAGCCGTTTTTCTTGTATGCCGGGTAATCTTCGCCTCTTATTAGTGGCTCTAAATATTCACGACACTTTTTAGTGATACCAAAACCATCTTTGGTAATGAAATTTTTCGGCATCATTTTCTCAACATTTGCCACTTTTTTCAGAGGCGCCATTTCAATCTTCCATTTGTATGGTTTATTGCTGACGCGTTTGATGGCTGGCATGACAGCATTGTGACCTTTAATCGCGTATTCAACAGCGGCTTTGCCCGTTGCATAAGCTTGTGCAACATCAGACTTCGAAGCGATATGACGTGCAGCGCGTTGCATATAGTCAGCTACCGCCCAATGATATTTATAGCCTAGTTCTTTTTGTACCATGCCTGCAATAACGGGCGCAGCACCACCTAACTGACTGTGACCAAACGCATCTTTCAGGCCAGTTTCTGCAAGGAATTTACCATTTGGCCAGGCGACACCTTCGGATACTACGACAGAGCAGTAACCGAATTTTTTAACTTTTTTATCTACGGCTTTGATGAATTTTTTCTGATCGAATTTAACTTCGGGAAATAACACGATGATAGGGATTTCATGATCATCGGTTGATGCCATAGCGCCTGCAGCGGCGATCCAGCCAGCATGGCGCCCCATAACTTCGAGTACGAATACTTTGGTCGAGGTCTTGCACATAGACTCAACGTCATAGCTTGCTTCCATAGTTGAAATGGCAATGTATTTTGCCACCGAGCCGAACCCTGGGCAGTTATCCGTAATCGGTAAATCGTTATCAACGGTCTTGGGTACATGAACGGCTGTAATCGGGTAGCCCATTTTTTTACCTATTTGAGAAATTTTCAAACAGGTATCAGCAGAATCGCCGCCGCCGTTGTAGAAGAAATAACCGATGTTGTGTGCTTTAAATACTTCGATTAAGCGTTCGTATTCAGCTTTATTTTCTTCCAGACTTTTAAGCTTGAATCGACAGGAGCCAAAAGCACCTGAGGGTGTGCTGCGTAAACCAGCGATAGTTGTTTTTGTTTCTTTACTGGTATCGATCAGTTCTTCGGTTAACGCGCCGATGATGCCATTATTACCAGCGTATATTTTTCCAATTTTGTCTTTATGTTTGCGTGCCGTTTCGATAACGCCACATGCAGAAGCATTTATTACCGCGGTGACACCGCCAGATTGTGCATAAAATGCATTCAATTTTTTCATGTTATCCTCAGATTTATTTATATTTTTTTAGTTCTCGGTTACAGACAGTAGATTACAGATTAGTTTTATATTTGCCTACTTTCGTAACTATGCATAGAAATTGTTAGTTTGAGAGAATACTTGAAATCACTTTAAATTACAGCCCCTATGTCAGCTTTACTATCCCAAAATAGTTGGGATAGCGCTAGATAATCCGGTATTCTAGCTGCACAGGAACTATTTTGATGATTAATGTTTGGGTTTAACATTACAAACGCAAAGAAAAAAGCAGACGTATTTATTGTTTTAAAATGAAATCTGAAAGGTTTAATTGTCGGTTTCCTGAGGTATAGTAGTTATGTGTTTTACAGTTAAATTACGTTGGTAAGATTATGGATACCGGTGGTGGTTGCGCAGCAAGAGAACCATTTGCATTACGTGTGTTAGGTGACAGTATGTTGCCCGAGTTTGTCGAAGGGGCAATTATTATTATTGATCCAGAAGGCGCTATTCGAGATGGTAGTTATGTTATGGCAGAGGTTGATAATGAATATATTTTTCGTCAGCTGCGTATAGTTGATGATAAATATTTTTTGCAGCCATTGAATGATTTATACGACACGATTGAGATAAGCGGTCAGCAAGTTATTCAAGGCGTAATCACGCAAAAAGCAGGTAAGCGTCGTAAGGACCATAAACATTACAGCAATGAGCAGGTTTGATATTTCTTATTTAATTATGCGTTTATCGCTTGTCTGTTAGTGTATTTCGATGTAGCACAAAAACCTGTTGATAGCATTTTTTCAACATCATCAGGGTCAAGTAATTTTTTCTCTGTATTGTATAGTGGTAATTCATAATCATTCCAGCCACGTAGACCTGTCTTCATCGAGCAGATATTGGTAAAGCCCATGGTCTGTAATGTTTGTGTGCCGAGGCTACTACGTGAACCAGAACGGCAGATGAGGATAATTTCTTTATCGCGACCAGCCACCAGCGCAGGGTTGGCATCATCGTATTCTTTTTCACAGGCAGACTCAAGTATACCGCGTGGAATTAAAATGGCGTTTTTTATATGAAATTGCGCGAACTCACATTCTTCATGTATATCGATAAGTATTAGTGCATCATTTTTTTTAATACGATCTGCCACATCCCAGGGCATGATCTCAGTGATGGATTCGCTGGCTGCGGTAACGATTTGTTTGAACGTTTTCATGTTGGTGCTTTTATATTTAGATAAATATATTTCTCCTCCGCTAATGAACGCAAATCAACGCAAATAAAAAACATCAATAAAACTCAATTTAGAAAATATTTCTTACCTTTTAAAATTATTGTTTTTCTTTGTAAAGATTTGCGTGTATTTGCGTGTATTTGCGTTCATTGGTGGAAAAGTCAAGATTTAAGTTTTTTCTTTATTTTTCTTACGTAAGCCGTGTTCGACAGCCATAACAGCGGCTTCGACACGTGAATGTATGCTCAGTTTTCTGAGAATTGCTTTTACATGCAGCTTTACTGTGCCGTCAGAAATTCCTAAGTTTCTAGCAATGAGTTTATTACTCTGACCTTCAGCCAGAAGAGAAAGAATTTCTGTTTCACGAGGCGTTAGCGCTGAAAAAGGACCTTCGTCATCACCTGGTACGGTTTCGCCCTGAACCATTCTGGCCAGTGCATCGGTTAAATCGGATGCAACCACATTTTTCCCGCTTTCAATATCTCGCAATGAATTGAGTAATTCTTCGGGTTCCATATCTTTCAGCAGGTAACCTTGAGCACCGCTGCGTAATGCTTTAATCAAATCGCTTTCATCATTGCTGGTTGTAAGCATGACGACAGGGATGTTTGGTAGCTCTTTACGTAGAATAGGTAAGGTTTCCAGGCCATTCATTTTTGGCATGCGTAAATCCAGTAATATGATGTCAGGTAGAATTTTTTTCGCCAATTCTATACCTTCATTACCGTCTGCAGCGACACCCGCAACATCGATATTACGTTGTTCGAGTAAACCTTTTAAGCCGTCTCTAAAGAGTGCATGGTCATCTATTATTATTACGCGCATAGTAATGTTCTCAGAAAGTTGTTTTGTTGTCGCGTTTGTCGTCGCGAATAATAAGACAATTTATCATGCTTTGTTCAGTGTGTCGTTATATCGAAAGGTAAGTTCGACGCGAGTACCTTCGTCGATTTCACTTTCTATTTTTAATTTACCGCCAAGATGTCTGGCTCTTTCTTTCATTATCGATAAACCGATATGATCGCCCGCCGAGCTTTGTATTTTGTTTTGATCAAATCCTTTGCCGTCATTTTCTATTAAAATTTTGATGATATTGCTCTCGTCTCGTGTTAATAAAACGCGAACGATGTGTGCATCTGCATGCTTTTTAATATTGGTAAGTGCTTCTTGAACAATACGGTAGGCATTAAGTTCTATGTTGGATGGTAGCGTTAGTACCTGTTCATCGCTCTGTAGCAAGATGGGTATACCGGTGTCTTTGCGAAACCTATCGACAGCGCGTTTGATTGCTGACACCAGACCTTGCTGCTCGACGGGTACACGGCAATGTGCGATGAGTTCACGCAGGTCAGTGCTGGCTTCATCGAGGCTATGCTCGACCGACTCAAGGGTTTTTATGGTCATGAAGTCGGCATTAGGCTGTAAAGCCTGATCTAATATTCTTACCTGAAAACGTAATGAGGCCAATGTTTGCGCCAGTGAGTCGTGTAATTCATTTGCAATGATATTGCGTTCATCTTTAATTAATTTGCGCCGACTTTTTTGATTGTTTAATGAACGTTCAATTGATTCACCTAAATGCGCACCGACGGCCAGTAACAAGTAGGCAAGATCTTCTGTTATTTCAATTGTTTCATCAACAAAAAGATTGATAACGCCAAGGGTCATAATTTTGTATCGTACCGGTATACAAAGTTGTTTAGGCGGCAAGGTGTCGACGTCTAGTTTAGTTTCATGTATCTGTATCTCATCAATAACATTGGTTTCGAAACTAAACAAATGACCATCAATAGGCGTGTGTTGAATGTGGCTTGCCTGTTCGTCGGAGATGCCGAAGTAGGCGATAAGGTTCATCAAGCCTTCATCGGTGATGAGCTGAATAGTGCCAGCGCTAGCGTTAAAATGTTGCTTTAGCAGGATTAAAAAATCATGCAAAATTTGCTTTTCTTTGTGTGCAGAATTTAACGTGCTTGTTATCTGATAAAGCAGTGTCAGTGATGACGTGTCCCAGGTGAATAATGAATTATTGGTCATTATTATATTGCTGCGAGATTATTTTGTGGCTGGCGGCTTATAGTTTGCATCGTTAGGGTTCATGAAGATAAATTGAAATTTACCCGGTTCCAGTTCGACGAAGTCAATGGTGGTGTTTTTTAATAACTTTGTACTGGAAGGTGCAATGATAATTTCAATATCGTCAATAGATAGTATAGTGTCATCTTCTTTTTTGTCGTCAAACCCCATGCCATAGTGAATGCTCTTATCGTTGTTAAGCGTTGCCGCGATACGCAGTGATATGTTTTCGGTTTTTCCCTGCTTGGCAGATAGCTTCATCTGTGCAGCAGCAGCGGGTGTTACTGTAATCATGGTTTAATTTGTAGTTTTTGTTTAATTGTTTGTTGTTTGTGTTGCCTGGCGAAATTAATGAATCGCTGTGCCCATGGATTATTCCAGGTGTTACGTTGATGACTGTAGGTGGCAAGCAAGTTTTTATAAATATAGCCGTCTACTTTACCATCGATACCCGTACCGCGTTTTACTTTGAAGGCAAAGGCAACATTTTTGTCGGCAGTATTAATAACGTTTATTGTTTTATTGGGCGGTGCATCTGACGGGCGACTAAAACGTGAATAATGAAATTCATGCGCACTGATAATTTTTTCAGTTTTACCGGGCCACAAGCTATTTTCGGTTTCTTTTAGTTGCACATAACCTCGACCTTGTGGACGTGGCTCCATGATGATATCGGTATCGATACAACCAACCATATCACGTTTTTCTAAACGACCATCGTGTTGCCATTCAATTGAGCGCGCAAGATACATTAAACCGCCGCACTCGGCATAACAAGGTAAGCCCTTGTCGATAGCATCTTTAATTGCCGTGCGCATGTGTTTGTTCGCTGCTAGTTCCTGCATATGGGTTTCGGGAAATCCACCACCGATAAACATTGCATCAAGCACTGGAAGTTCAGTATCCTTGCAAGGGTCAATCTCGATAATTTCAGCGCCAGCAGATTGTAATGCCTGTAGATCATCGGGGTAATAAAAACCGAAAGCAGGGCAGCGGATTAGACCTAGTTTGATATCCGGTTCTTTGTGTAAATTAATGGTAGCCGTCGATGTGTCGGATTTAGTGGTGCTGCTGGTGATTTCTCCAGCCTGGTTTGCAATAGTAAGCACGGCATTAATATCTACTTGTTCGTTAATGGCCTGGGCTAATAGATCAATTTTTTTTGCGCATAAAGGGTCTTCATGTCCGGGAATAAGGCCTAGATGACGTTCTTCGATATCGAATCGTTTATCGTTATGTATCGCGCCGACGACATTTACGTCAGTGTAGTGTTCGATAACATTACGCAGTTTACTTTCATGACGCGAGCCGCCAAGCCGGTTGAGGATGACGCCTCTGATAGAAACGTTTTTATCAAAGGCTTGATAGCCTAGTATTAACGGCGCGATACCTCGTGTCATGCCTCTAGCGTTTAACACGAGTATTATAGGTGTTTTAGTCAATGTTGCTAAGGCTGCATTGCTGTTGCTGCCATCGAGATCGAGGCCATCATATAAACCTTTGTTGCCTTCAATTAAACTGATGTCGGCATCTTGTGATCTATGTTGCAGCATGGCAAGAATTTCTTCGCGCTCCATGGTGTAAAAATCAAGGTTATAGCAGTTACGACCGGTTGCCTGCGCTAACCAGTAAGGGTCGATGTAATCAGGGCCTTTTTTAAAACTTTGAATAGTAAGTCCGCGTTGTTTTAACGCGGCACACAGGCCGACGCTGACAGTGGTTTTACCAGAGGATTTATGTGCAGCGGAAATAAAGATGCGAGACATGGTTACAGGTTACCGTAGAAATTGTAGGAAGAGTACTTCGCTGCAAACGTGGCCATCGTTAATCGGTATCTTAGTATTAGTAGCTTAACGTTTATCTCTTATTACTTTGTGTGCGCGTTAGTTACGGTATCGGCCAGTGATTCTGGCAGAAAGCGTAATATCTTTAGTGCAAAAGTAATAATGAAAAGAGACAAAGCGATGCCTCCCAATCCTAGTGATATTTCAGGAAGACTAGGGGTATAACTGGTAATGACACCGTCGAAAAAAGAACTGCTGACGTCATAACCAGGGAAAATCTCCAACGGGTAGGCCTGACCGGCAATCAGTATTGTGTAGACTTTGGCAAAACCACCGATGATGACCATGGTGCAGATTAAACCTAAGGTTGTGCGACAGTTTTTAACGCCAGGTGCGTATATTAGTATCAACGGTATGATGCCACCTATGATTATTTCACCAATCCAAAAGATATGACTAAGTACACCACCTTCTAATAATAAAAACTTTTCTACGCCATGGTGTTGTGTGGCATATAAGTTAGTCAGGTGGTAGACCGTGGTGAAATATAGCACTGCTGCGACAAACACACCCAGTAGATTTCGTAAGCGGTTGACAACGAAGTCGCCAAGTTCTCTGTTGGTCCATTTGTAACTGGACATCAATACCAGTAAGAAAATAGCCAGACCAAAAGAGAAAGACATAATAATGAACATGGGCGCCATCAAGGCTGCATCGTAAGCAGAGCGAGCCACCAAAAAGCCAAAGATTGAACCGGTACCTGTGGTAAGCATTAAACGCCATACGAAGGCAGACAGCCCAGCAAAATATTTATATTTATGTACGTTGTGATCCATCATGGTCCACAGATAAAAACCAGCAAAAGCAAAAAAGCCGGTGTATAAAATAACGTTCCAGGTGAAGATTGATCTAACGTTGTTGTACGTCAGTGCAATCATTAGACGGTCAGGACGGCCAAGGTCCAGCAATATCACAATGAGACCACCAGCGAGTAGGGCGATGGCAACCAGCGCGGACAAACGTGCCATGGGTTCATAAAGTTTTTTTCTAAACACGGTAGCGATGGACGCGATATTTAATGCGCCAGATGCTGCCACCACCAGAAAAATAGCAAATACATGCGGCATACCCCAGACGATTTGATTATTCATGCCGGTGACATAATGACCTTCGTGTTCCATATACAATACAGACAATGCGCCGAGTATCATGGTCAAAGCTAAAACGGCCAGTAAGGTGAAATAAGCTACGCTTTTGCCTTCGATCGAGGTGTATTGTATTTTACTCATGATGATCTCTGCTATATTTTGATCTGTTATGTTCCGACGAAGTTTTGATCATAAACCCTGGTAACGTACGCCAGTATTTAGCGCTAGATCTGGACGTAATTGCTTACCGCCCTCGCTTTTTAAACGCATAGATATTTCACTGTCTGGATTATTCAAATCACCAAAAAGCATGGCGTGATGGTTTTCAGCGGTACAGGCTTCAACGCATGCAGGAATGCCACCGTTATCGATGCGTGTGACACACATGGTGCAAGATTCAACCGTACCTTTACCGCGTGGCGCAGTGGTTTTTTGGTTTTCGATGGCTTCGTGTACGAAGGAGCGTGCTTTGTAGGGGCAGGCCATCATGCAATAACGGCAGCCGATGCAGATGTGTTTGTCGACCAGTGCCAGACAATCGGCACGAAGAAAGGATGCGCCTGTTGGGCATACATCGACACAGGGCGCTGATTCACAATGCTGGCACATCAATGGTAGTGATAGTTCATGGCCTGTGGATTTTTCTTTTAGGGT
>JAESSQ010000086.1 GCA_016764035.1 Gammaproteobacteria bacterium | reverse complement strand
TCGAGGCTAATCAGGAACTGATGTGTATCGAAGCGATGAAAATGGAAGTGCAGACTTGTAGCACCTGTGCAGGCGAGGTAACAAATATTTTCATCGCAAAAGGGGATAGCGTTGTCGCCGATCAGGAACTTATAACGATAGGACAGTAATGTGGATGATGGTTTATTAAAGCTCTGGGAATCTACCGGCCTGGCCAATTTCACTTTTGGCCAGCTGATAATGATAGTTATTGGTGGCGTGTTGATTTTTCTCGCCATTACGAAAAACTACGAGCCCCTGTTATTAATTCCTATTGGATTTGGCGGCATATTAGCCAATATTCCTATTGCTGGTATTGGTGGTCCTGACGGCTTACTCGGTATGCTCTATCAAATGGGCATAGAAACTGGCTTGTTTCCGCTTATTATATTTATGGGGGTGGGCGCACTGACGGATTTCGGGCCGCTACTGGCACGGCCAAGTTTGGTTATTTTGGGTGCTGCAGCTCAGTTCGGTATTTTTGTGACACTGATTGGTGCGGTGCTGATGAACTTAATACCGGGTGTTGAATTCTCCATGGCGGATGCGGCTGCAATTGCTATTATCGGCGGTGCAGATGGTCCGACGGCCATTTTTCTTGCTTCACGTTTAGCACCCGATTTACTCGGTGCTATAGCGGTAGCGGCGTATTCTTATATGGCATTGGTGCCGTTGATTCAGCCGCCTATCATGCGTTTTTTGACCACGGAGAAAGAACGCGCCACTTGTATGAAGCAACTGAGAACAGTTAGTCAAAAAGAAAAAATAATGTTTCCGTTATTACTACTCGGCATCGCTATTATTTTATTACCCTCGGCAACACCGTTAATTGGTATGTTGGCCTTCGGTAATCTATTACGTGAAAGTGGCGTCGTCGAACGATTGAGCCATACCGCTCAAAATGAACTAATAAATATCGTCACCATCTTTCTTGGTCTTGCTGTGGGTTCAAAATTATCAGCCGATAAATTTTTAACCGCTGAAACCTTGGGTATTTTAGTATTAGGTATCTTTGCTTTTTCTATTGGTACAGCGGCAGGTCTGTTAATGGGTAAAGTGATGTACCGGGTAACCGGTGGCCAGGTAAACCCTTTAATTGGTGCAGCGGGTGTTTCTGCGGTACCGATGGCTGCACGTGTGGCCAACCGTGTCGGTCTTGAATCCAATCCACAAAACTTTTTGTTAATGCATGCGATGGGTCCAAACGTGGCAGGTGTTATTGGTTCAGCGGTAGCCGCCGGTGTCTTATTAGCCATTGTCGGTGGCTGATAAAATTCTGATTTAAACGTATTTGTATCATGCCTGAAGAAGGTAAGTGACGAGATTTAATGCATGCATAATAAAAAATTAAGTAAATATTTTGACTATAAAGTTGATGATAATGGCAAAGAGTATCTTGAGGTATATTTACGTGGTATGTCGTTGTTACGACTTTCTGCGACAAACAAAGGTACTGCGTTTACAGAAAAAGAGCGTATTGATTTAGGCCTTGAAGGCCTACTGCCACCACACATAGTTGATTTGGAACATCAGATAGAACGTCTGTATCGTAGTTATCAGTGTCAATCTAGTGATATTGAAAAATATCAGTTCCTACGCGCAGTGCAAGAACGCTCTGAAGTGACGTATTTTGCATTACTGGAGAATCATCTCGAGGAGATGATGCCGATTATCTATACGCCGACTGTCGGTAAAGCCGTACAAAATTACAGCGCTTTATACCGTACGCCACGAGGACTAACCCTGTCTCCTTTGATCTTAGATCGCATCGATCAGGCGGTAGACAATTACCCATGGAATGACGTACGTATGATCGTAGTTACTGATTCTTCAGCAATATTGGGTATAGGTGACCAAGGCCATGGTGGCCTCGCAATCTGTATTGGTAAACTTGCTTTATACACTTCAGGTGGTGGCGTTAGCCCTTACCATACTATGCCGGTAAATCTTGATGTGGGTACTAATCGTAAAGAATTACTGGATGATCCCAATTATTTGGGTGTGCATTTACCGCGTATAAGTGGTGATGACTATTTTAATCTGCTCGATCGTTTTGTCGAAACCGTTCAGGCTCGCTGGCCATTAGCCGTTATTCAGTGGGAAGATTTTGCTAAAGATGTCGCATTTTCTGTGCTTGAACGTTACCGAAATAAAATACCCTGTTTCAATGACGACATACAGGGAACCGGTGCGGTTGTGTTGGCTGGCATACTGGCAGCTTGTCACCTTAAAGGCGAAAAGCTGTCCGAGCAACGCGTGATAGTTGTCGGTGCAGGTGCAGGTGGTGTCGGTGTTGCAAAGGCTATTCAAGATGGCATGGTGAGAGAAGGCTTATCACGCGAACAGGCGCGTCGCCAGATGTTTGTGCTCGATGGCAGAGGGCTGGTGGTCGAGACCATCAACAAAGATAGCTACAAATTGCAAGTTGCACAGTTTGAAGATAGCTACCAGGACTGGCCGATAGATGGAGACCTTCCGGGTTTGATGGATGTTGTGAGTAATGCTAAACCGACGATATTGCTTGGTCTTTCAGGTATTGTTAGTTTGTTTACGCAGCCGATTATCGAAGCCATGGCTAAACATAACGAACGCCCGATTATTTTCCCACTGTCTAATCCGACCTCAAATTGTGAGGCATTACCTGAAGATATTATTAAATGGACACAGGGTAGTGCTATCGTTGCTTCAGGTAGTCCCTTTTCTGATGTCGAATATGAGGGTAAAAGCTATGTGATAGGTCAGGGTAATAATGCGTTTATTTTCCCAGGGCTAGGGTTTGCCACCATATTGGGTAACTGTAAAAACATTACGGACGAAATGGTGCTTGAATCCGCTTATACCCTTGCTGAATATACAATAGAACATTATGTAGGCGAAGGTCTAATCTACCCACCGATAGCAGATCTGCAAAATGTCAGCATTAAGGTTGCCAGTAACGTATTAAGTAATGCAATAGAGGATGGTGTTTCTTCGCGGACTGACCTGACCGGTAAAGATGTTCAGGCTTATGTTAAAAGTCGTTTCTGGCGACCAGAGTTTTTACCGTTTGTTGCTGGAAAAGAGTTAACGGAGTTTTAAAGATTGTTTGACTGGTATGATGTGATGATTTATACAGATAGATTAATAAGCTATGTATAGTAGTCATTTCGACCAAAGGGAGAAATCTTAAATAATCAGAATATTGAATAGTTTGTTAGAAATAGATTTCTCTCACTTGTAGATAATGGCAAGGTAGATTTAAAATACGTCTGTTTAGGTGCATGAATAATGTCAGCAAAACAAAAAAGAGTTGTCTTTTTTATATCTGATAGAACAGGTTTAACTGCCGAGTCTTACGGCAGTAGTCTTTTGTCGCAATTTCCTGGTATTGAATTTACAAGTATCAAACATACCTTTGTCGATAATGAACTTCAGGCAAAGCAGTCTGCAATTGTAATCGAAGCAGCATCTAAAACGAGCGGAACACAACCTATCGTTTTTACTACCATGGTTAAACCCTCATTACAGAAAATTATCGAAAGTGCTGACGCCTGTGTTATCAGTTTGTTTTCTACGTTTATCGGACCATTTGAATGTACACTCGGCGAGAAATCGGCGCATACGCTTGGTCTTTCACGTGATGTTATCGGTGACGGAAGTTATCAAAAAAGGTTGGATGCTATCGATTACTCACTTGCTCATGATGATGGTATACGACCAGATCAGTACGATGAAGCAGAAGTCATTTTGGTCGGTGTTTCACGCTGTGGCAAAACGCCAACAAGTTTGTTATTAGCGATGAGCCATTCAATATACACGGCAAACTACCCTTTAACAGAAGAAGACCTTGAGGCTGACACATTGCCTGCTGTTTTGTTAAAACACAGGGAAAAACTTATTGGCCTAACAATAAAATCCGGTCAGTTGAGTAATATTCGAGAAAAACGCCGGCCAAATAGTCATTACGCTTCACTGCACTATTGTAAAACCGAAATCAAAATAGCTGAAGCCATGTTTCAACGTGCAGGTATTCCTTGTTTTGATTCAACTGATACCTCTATAGAAGAACTTGCCAGCTCAGTAATGAAGTCGATTGGTAACCATTAGACATCCAACGCGTTATTAATTGTTTAAAAAAGTAGTGCAAACTCTAGAAAAGGTCTATGGTAATTATAGGTTCTCTGGAGTGACAACGTTATGACTATTTATACTATTCCGCTAGATAAACTTGGTATTAATGATGTTGCAAGCGTGGGTGGTAAAAATGCTTCCTTAGGTGAGATGTTACAGAATCTTGGCGATTCAGGCGTGTCGGTTCCCGGCGGATTTGCTACCACGGCAGATGCTTATCGTGAATTTCTGGCAGCCGATAATCTTGCAGCGAAAATAGCGCAGCGTTTACAAAATCTTGATGTTAATGATGTGCTTGTATTGCAAAAAACCGGTGCTGATATTCGCGGCTGGATTATGCAAGTGCCCTACCCAGTAGCCATGGAAACAGCCATCGATAATGCTTACCTTGCATTAGAAGAAGAATACGGTACTGATGTTACCTGGGCGGTTCGTTCATCTGCGACGGCGGAGGATCTGCCCGATGCTTCATTTGCCGGACAGCAAGAGACCTATCTTAATGTTAGTGGGCTACAAAATATAAAATTAAAAATTCGTGAAGTGTTCGCTTCACTGTTCAATGATCGCGCTATTGCGTATCGCGTACATCAGGGTTTTGATCACGAAAATGTTGCGCTTTCAGCGGGCATTCAAAAAATGATTCGTTCAGATATAGCGACCAGTGGTGTGATGTTTACCCTGGACACCGAAAGTGGTTTTCGCGATGTTGTGTTTATAACGGGCAGTTATGGATTAGGTGAAATGGTGGTGCAGGGTGCAGTTAATCCTGATGAATTTTATGTACATAAAACCACACTTGATGCTAATCGACCCGCAGTAATACGACGCACACTTGGCAGTAAAGCAGAAAAAATGATCTATGCAGACGATGATAGTGATGCATTAGTTAACATCGTGCCTAACGATGCTAATGCCCAACAAATATATTGCCTTAGTGATGAAGAAGTAACTGAGCTTGCACGAATGGCGGTTACGATCGAAAAACATTATGCTCAGCCAATGGACATCGAAT
>JAESSQ010000085.1 GCA_016764035.1 Gammaproteobacteria bacterium | reverse complement strand
TGCGTGAAACCAATGATGGTTTTGTCGTGGCCGAAAAAGATCTGGCATTACGTGGTCCGGGGGAGTTGTCAGGTACGCGGCAAACAGGTTTAATGGAAATGCGTATTGCCGATATTGTGCGTGATGAACATTTGTTTGCTGATGTTAAAGCGACAGCACAATACATAATGCGTAAACATCCCGAAGCGGTAAAGCCACTGGTGCGACGCTGGCTAGGCAAAGCAGATCGCTACGTCAACGTTTAAATAGTCGGATGATGCTGTCTTGGTGGCTGGCTTTTACACCATGTATAGGCTATTTTTAAAGCACGCAAAGTAGAAAAAAACATGATTTCGCACACAGAAAATTCAACCATCAGTATTGATGGTCTACCGCAAGAATCAAACGTCAGTCAGAATGAACGTGTCCAGCAGACACAAATTGTTCGCCTGATTACCGGTTCTGGCTTCAGTAATATTGTCGGTATCGCAATGGCGAGTATCTGGGTGGGTCTCATCTGGAAAGATTTACCTCACGAAGTGTTAAGTGTTTGGTTAGGCGTAATGCTGTCGTTGTTCGTCTACCGTTTGGTAGCGCATTACTACAAACTATATTCTGATGACAATAAGCTGGCGGTCGATAAATATGTCATTCGTCGCTGGTATCTGGTTTCTATTTTTCTTACCGGTGCAGGCTGGGGTGTCACCTCGACATTGATGTTTCCGTACAATGAATTGCATCAGATTGTATTGGCCTTTATCCTGGTCGGTGTTTCAGCGTCGGGTGTCACTTATTCATCGGTCGCCTGGGTTTATTATGGTTACGTTGGTTGTGTATTATTGCCATTGATGTTGCGTTTTTTTTATACCGGCGGTGAGGTTTATAACGCATTATCTGCGATGACCGGTTTCTTTTTGATTGTTATGGTTATGGCGGTACATCGTATGTATAAATCGTCGGTCGCCGAGCTTGAACTTTCCTATAAAAATGAAGCATTAATCAATGTTCTTACCGAGGCGAGTGCCAGTCTTGAAAAATTAAATGATGATCTGCAAGGTGAAATTGATCACGGCAAAAAGATTGAAGCAGAGCTTAAAGAGGCTAAAGAAAATGCCGAGCAAATGAGCCAGGCAAAAGGCGAGTTTTTGGCGAACATGAGCCATGAAATTCGCACACCAATGAACGGTGTCATCGGAACGTTGCAGTTGCTAGAAGATACCCGTTTAAGTTCGCAGCAAACAGAATTTGTCGATACCGCGCATAAATCGGCCGATGCTTTGCTGGCAATATTAAATGACATTTTAGACTTATCTAAAATCGAAGCAGGCAAATTAAATTTTGAAAGCATTGCATTTGATTTGCGTCTAATCATAAAAGATATTGTAACGCTTTATACATTAAAAGCTGAGCAGCAAGGTGTTGTGATGGTGCAGGCTATCGAGTCATCGGTGCCTGCTTATTTAGTGGGTGATCCTACTCGTGTAAGGCAGGTGATTGTTAATCTGGTGTCTAATGCATTGAAATTTACCCAGCAAGGTGAGGTGACGATTAAAGCTGAGCTGGTAGGTACCAATGCTGAAAATGTTAATGTAAAAATTACTGTTTCTGACACCGGTATTGGTATTCCGCAACAGGCTTTAAAAACATTGTTCAACGCCTTTACCCAGGCTGATGGTTCAACCACACGTAAATATGGTGGTACAGGTTTGGGACTAGCGATTGTGAGCCAGTTGGTCGAGATGATGCAAGGCGAACTTGGCGTCGAGAGTAGTGAAGGAAAAGGTTCGCAGTTCTGGTTTATCGCTAAATTTAAGTGTACCGATGAAATACCAAAAACATCTTCTACGGAGGTTGCTGCAAATAAATCGCTGCATTTGGATGCCCAGGTTTTATTGGTTGAAGATAATCCTATCAATCAGATGGTTGCACAAAAATTGCTGGAAAAAATCGGTCTTAAACCCGTGCTTGCAAATAATGGTGTCGAAGCGATGAAATGCTTAACAGAGCAAACATTTGATCTGGTGTTGATGGACTGTCAAATGCCGGAGATGGACGGTTTTGATGCAACGCGAGCCATAAGGAAGCTGGAGATAAAAGCGATTAATAAGTATGAGTTACCTATCATCGCGATGACCGCAAATGTTATGTCGGGTGACCGTGAGCGTTGTTTAGATGTAGGTATGGATGATTATATTGCAAAACCGATACAGCGTGAAAAATTGGCGTCTGTGTTAAGTAAGTGGTTGAGCTGATATTAATATAAGCAAGTAGTGTTTATATAACAAAAGTGTAACCGTTGCCTGATTCTTCAGGCTTTGTGATTAAATGATTCGTTGGCTGTTTCGCCTCCTATAGAAATAAATTTTTTGATGTATGGGATTTTCTGGTCACTGGTTCTTAGTGCAATGAGTAATTCTTTATGTATTCCCGTTTTACCTATACGCAATTTTTTCAGTTGCATGCTTTTACTGTAATCATCGGCTAACCATTCTGGCAGCGCGCATACGCCACGCTGTAGTGAGACGAGTTGTAGCATAAGGTCTATGGATTCTATTTCTTTTAATTTTGCAGGTAGTATCCGCGCGGGCGTTAGAAATTGGGTAAGAATATCGAGTCGGTCTTGCGGTACCGGGAAAGTTAGTATGGTCTCATTGGCCAGTTGCTCCGGTTGTAATACCTTGCTTGAGGCTAGTGGATGCGTGTTGGCGATGACTAATACGGTTTCATATTCGGCCAGCGGTTCGTATTTAATTTCTTTTTTTCTGACAGGGTCAGGTGTTATCAATACATCGATGTGATGATTTAAAAGTCCTTCCAGTCCCGAGAATTGAAATTTGTTGACGATGTCTATCTCTACATCAGGCATGGCCTGCAAAAAATCACCGATGACCCCTGTTAGCCATTGGTAGCAGGGGTAGCATTCAACACCTATGCGCAAAACACCTTGTTTGCCTTCGCTGTAGGACTTAAGTAATTTTTCTGTCTGTGACAATACCGGCAAAATTTGCTGCGCTGTTTCTAGTAATAGCTGGCCTGCCTGCGTTAGGCGTAAGCGTCGGCCGTCACGCTCCCATATAGATAGAGCTAATTTTTTTTCCAGATACCTGATTTGGTGCGATAGCGCAGACTGGCTTAAGCACAGACTGTTGGCTGCTTCTGTCAGTGTACCATTCGTGTTTAATGCCTGGATTATTTTTAAATGGCTGTGCTCAATCATTATGTGTGAAGCTCATGTGTTTGTAAAAATTAATCACTTATTCTCATTGGTTGGCCAGCATACAATGCGTGAAATTTATTTGCAATTGGAGTTATAAATAACATGGTTACCACACACAGTCTTGGCTTTTCTCGCGTTGGTAAAAAGCGTGAACTGAAATTTTCTTTGGAAAAATACTGGAAAAAAGAAAGGACACAAACAGAACTTGAGCAAACAGCGGTGAATCTGCGGCAACAGCATTGGCAGTATCAGTCGAAGCTAAACTGGGTACCTGTGGGCGATTTTTCGTTTTACGACCAGGTGCTCGACACCAGTTTCATGCTGGGTAATATTCCGGCAAGAGTACATGATATTGAAGGTGAGGGAGAAGTAAATACGCTGGATAATTATTTTCGAGTGGCGCGTGGTCGAACAGCGGGTGATGAATCTGCATGTTCCTGTATTAGCGCAGGCGAGATGACAAAATGGTTTGATACTAATTACCATTACATCGTTCCTGAATTTGATAGCAATACACAGTTTTCACTTAATGCTAAACGATTATTGACGCAGATCAAAGAGGCCAACGAGCAGGGACATGACGCTAAGCCGGTACTGATTGGCCCGTTGAGTTATCTTTGGTTAGGCAAGGCAAGAGATGACAGCAATAAGTTAGATTTACTTGATAGTTTGCTCGACACGTATCTTGAATTAATTGAACAGCTAGAAAAGGCAGATGTGCAATGGTTGCAAATCGATGAGCCTATTCTGGTAACAGAACTTAGTGATGAATGGCAAAAGGTCTTTCGTTATGCGTATGATCGATTGCAAAAATCATCCGTAAAATTATTACTGGCTACCTATTTTGGTGAGTTACAGGAGAATTTATCACTTGTCTGTTCGTTGCCAGTCGATGGCTTGCATGTCGATGCAATTAATGCGAAAGGTGAGGTGGATTTAATCATTGCGCGTTTGCCTGAGCATGTTGTTTTATCGTTAGGTGTTATTAATGGTCGCAATGTTTGGAAGACTGATTTGTCGCAAACACTGGATTGGCTAGAACCCATTCACGCAACGTTGGGCGATCGCCTCTGGTTGGCACCATCATGCTCGTTACTGCATGTTCCCGTTGATATTGAAGTAGAGCAACAACTAGATACTGATGTTAAAGCATGGTTAGCTTTCGCCGTGCAGAAGCTTGATGAGATAACTCTTTTAGCACAAGCGCTAAATGAAGGAAGGGAGTGCGTTAGCGTGGGTCTTGCGGAAAATGCTAAAGCCCTGGATGCGCGTATGCAATCTTCGTTGGTACATAATCGTTCAGTAAAAAGGCGAGTAGCCGAAGTTAATAATACTATGGCTGAAAGGCGCTCTACTTATCCTCAGCGCGCGATTATTCAACAAGAAAAGTTTCAATTACCCTTGTACCCGACCACGACTATAGGTTCTTTTCCTCAGACGCAGGCTATACGACAAACACGTAACGATTATCGAAATAAGGTTATCACTGAAAAACATTATATTGAAGCTATGAAGCAGGAAATTGCCAATTGTGTACGCGAGCAGGAATCATTGGGTCTGGACGTGCTGGTGCATGGAGAGCCCGAAAGAAACGATATGGTCGAATATTTTGGCGAGCAGTTAACAGGTTATGTGTTTTCTCAGTTCGGTTGGGTACAGTCTTATGGTTCACGTTGCGTTAAGCCGCCAATTATATTTGGTGATATTTCAAGACCAGAAGCAATGACTATAGACTGGATAAATTACGCGCAATCGTTAACAGAAAAACCAATGAAAGGTATGTTGACAGGGCCGGTAACAATTTTGAACTGTCATTTGTGCGCGATGATCAACCTCGTTCCGAAACATGTTTGCAACTTGCTCTGGCGATACGCGACGAAGTTCTGGACCTTGAAAAAGCGGGTGTGCAAATAATACAGATTGACGAAGCGGCACTACGAGAGGGTTTGCCATTGCGCAAGAAGCAGTGGAATGATTATTTGGACTGGGCGATATTGTCTTTTAAAATTACGGCCAATGGTGTTAAAGATGAAACCCAGATTCATACGCACATGTGTTATTCGGAATTTAACGATATCATTGAAGCCATTTCCAATATGGATGCAGACGTAATTACAATCGAGACCTCACGTTCCGATATGGAGCTGCTCGATGTTTTTGACCAGTTTCATTATCCAAATCAGATTGGTCCAGGCGTTTATGATATCCATTCGCCAAATATTCCCAGTGTCGATTCGATTGTAGCGCTAATGGAAAAAGCCGCGCAGAGAATTCCGGCGCAGAGGTTATGGGTGAATCCTGATTGTGGTTTAAAAACCAGAAACTGGGATGAAGTGAGGCCTGCACTGGTCAATATGGTTGCTGCCAGTAAGCAGTTATCACATAGTCGAGCGTAGTCTGTATGTGACACTATTTGGAGCCCCTGATATTAGTTTTCACGTGTGTCAGAGGTTCCTTATTTTATATTTCACGGTAAGATACCAACTCTTGCGGTAATGTATAAATGCTATTGTGAAACCCAATCAACGCTGGTATCGGCGTCATCAATTATTTAATCAAACGTTATCACCGGTGCTATACGACTGGTTGTTTGATTCGTCATCGTTAACGGCACGTATGATTAACCTCTGTGACAATGATTTTTCGGTGCGGCTTATTTCGCAAAATCGGCAAATTATGGACGCAGAGGAAGCCTCTGCCATGTCATTAGCCAATGTGCATTCTGCCTTAATTAGGCAGGTTTTATTGTGTCGAGGTGATTGCCCATTGGTATATGCGAGAACGGTCATTCCTGTCACCACAATTCAGGGCGCGCAGCGGCGGTATGCAAACATGGGCAGTCGGCCGTTGGGTGCGATGTTATTTGCCGACCGAACCATGAAGCGAGAAGCTGTGCAGGTGGCTAAATTGCCCGCATCTCATCAAGCCAATAGCTACTCGACTATTGATGCTCCTATCTGGGGGCGACGTTCTGTTTTTCGTGTGGCAAGCAAACCGATTCTGGTTAGTGAATATTTTTTGCCTGAGCTATTTAAGGCGTTATAAGTATTCGTTTTTTTGTTAGTGGCCGCGCATCACTGTGCGGTGAACACGTTTATTTAAATTGTTCCTGCTTCACTCTTTTAGTTCGGTGATTTTTATAATGGTTACCGTGGTGCGTGGTACGTCGGTTGAAAATGGGCCGCCCGCTCCAGTAGGTACGCGAGAAATAGCGCCTGCAACGTTTTCGCCTTCGACGATTTTGCCAAATACCGCGTATCCCCAACCGCGTGCTGACTTGTTTGTGTGGTCTAAGAATGCATTATCGGCAGTGTTAATAAAAAATTGATTGGTTGCAGAATGCGGGGCATTGGTGCGTGCCATTGCCAACGTGTATTTTAGATTTTTTAAACCATTGTCAGCTTCATTTTGCACGGGCTCTCCTGTGCTTACTTTTTTAAAGTCTGCGGTAAAGCCACCACCCTGATTCATAAACTTTTTGATAACGCGGTGGAAGATGGTGTTGTCATAAGCACCTG
>JAESSQ010000084.1 GCA_016764035.1 Gammaproteobacteria bacterium | reverse complement strand
AACCCCGCTAAAGTCACCAAAGTACCAGGATCCTGCAGGATCACCGTTTAGAGCTGTTGTTCCGCTTGCCATCGTGTTATTTATATCCGGACCGTTGGCTGATCCTCCCATCAAATGCCAGTCAAAAGACTCAGCAAGTTTCAACCAGTCGGGATTATTAAATGACAGATCGGTATGTTTGCCAAATTCAGCTTCCTGTTTCCAGGCGATCAAGCCATACATATTATCTTCCCAGATCATGGTAACGATGTTGGTATTTAAACGTTTTGCGGTTTCCATCTCCTGCACATTCATCAAATACCCCGCATCACCAGAAATAGAAAGAATACGTCGATTGGGGTGGACAATCGCAGCGGCAATTGCACCGGACAGGGCGAAGCCCATCGAGCAAAAACCATTGGGGATTAAGCAGGTGTTCGGTTCGTGGCATTGGTAGTGTCTTGCTATCCACATTTTATGTGCGCCAACATCCGATAATAAAATGTCTTCAGGGCCCATTACCTGACGGCAATCCCAAAGTACTTTTTGTGGTCGGATAGAGCCCTGTGTATCATCATCTTTATGTATGCTGAGTTCTTTCTGCATATCACTACGTGCTGTGGCTTGATGTGTCAGGTCAAATTTTAAATTTCCGTCAGCTTCAACACGTTTATTTAACATCCATAAGGTATGTGCAAGGTCACCGACCACTTCAGTTTCTGGATGGTAATCTGCGTCTATTTCTGCGGGCAGAAAATCGGCATGGATGATGTGATGATTACCTTGAGAGTTCCATAGGTTAGGGTGGTATTCCACCATGTCGTAACCTAAGGCCAGTACAACATCGGCTTTATCAATGGCGCATGCGATAACGTCACGTGACTGTAAGCCGATGGTATAGAGGCAATAGTCGGCATCCATATCAACACAACCTTTAGCCATAAAAGTATTAATAACGCCGATACCTGTTTTTTCACAAAACGTGCGTAGCTGTTT
Source organism: Gammaproteobacteria bacterium (assembly GCA_016764035.1). Lineage (GTDB taxonomy): Bacteria > Pseudomonadota > Gammaproteobacteria > SZUA-229 > SZUA-229. Next base: position 12,460 of record JAESSQ010000084.1, on the reverse strand, counting down.
ACTGGCACGTCGTCGAATACAGCCATTACCAGCGAGGATGATCGGGTGTTTAGCGTTCTTTAATATTTCGAAAGCCTCATCGACAATTTTGTCATCGGCAACCGGTCGTCTGAAACGCTGTGGTAGTAATGGTGTTGTGGTGGTTTGTAATTTAGCTATATCTTCAGGTAGTTCGATATGTACGGCACCCGGCTTTTCGGTACGTGCTATGCGTACCGCTTTACGAATTATTTCAGGTATATTGTCCTGATGTAAAACAGTTGTCGCCCATTTGGTTACCGGTTCAAACATTTTTACCACGTCCATAATCTGGTGCGACTCTTTATGTAAGCGTTGTGAGGAACCTTGCCCGGTAAGAGCCAACATTGGTGCGCGATCCATATTTGAATCGGCGACGCCGGTGACGAGATTGGTGGCACCTGGCCCCAGAGTGCCCAGGCAACCAGCTGCGTTGCCGGTGAGACGACCATAAATTTCTGCCATAAAGGCGGCACCTTGTTCGTGACGTGTGAGAATGAATTTAATCTTGTCTGACTTTTCCAATGACATCATGAAGTCGGCATTTTCTTCACCCGGAACACCGAAGATGTACTCGATGCCTTCTTCTTCTAAACAATTCACAAATAGATCAGATGCTTTCATGATGTATACCTAATTTTTAGTTATTTATAAAATGCTGCTGTTATGATTTTACATGTTGCGATAAGTTCAATCATGCAGTAACGATCCTTTCTAGTATCGGCAGATGCGATGAATTTCTTTATGTTTCTCCGTTCAGGTTTTACTCGTGCTTATTACGCTATGGTAAGATTATACGTAAATATGTTCAACATAGTTATGTTGAGAAAGTAACCCACTGAACCATGAGTGATGGAGTTAGCGATATGAAATCTATGTTTTTAAATAAACAGTTACTGACTGTTTCAGCAATTATTTTCACCATTGCGATATTTCGTCTATTGCCACATTGGCCCAATGTTTCGCCGGTAGCGGCCATGGCTTTATTTGGTGGCGTTTATTATTCAGAAAAACGAATCGCGTTTATTATCCCGTTTGTAGCTTTATTCCTCAGCGATCTGATTTTAGGTTTACATAATTCTATGATTTTTGTTTATGCAGGATTTGCGTTAACCGTGGTTATCGGTTTTGCTTTAAAGAAAAGAGTTTCACTTACTAACACAGCCTTTGCTGTTGTTATCTCATCTGTCTTATTCTTTCTGCTGACAAATTTTGGTGCGTGGCTCACAACGGGTATTTACGCAAAAACGATTGAAGGTTTATTGCAGGCATATGTTGCAGGTATTCCATTTTTTCAAAATTCTTTATTAGGTAACATGGCCTATGCTGCGGTAATCTTTGGTGGGTATTATCTATTAAAGAAAAGTGTTTCAGGTTTAAATCAATCTGCACTTAAGGATTAATTATTTATTAGCGGTGTTGCTTCAAGGCTTTAAGCCAATACCTAGCCTTAGTAATCGCAGTGAATAAAAATAAAGCACGGTAATAAATGCGATTATTATGATAAACGCTGTGCTTAGATCAATGTCACTAACACCCAGTAAACCATATCGAAAAGCATTTATCATATAGAGAATAGGGTTTGCGAGCGATAAGTTTTGCCAAAATTCCGGTAACATTTTAATAGAGTAAAAAATACCACCAAGGTAAGTTAGTGGCGTTAACACAAAGGTTGGTATGATTGTAATGTCATCAAAACTTCTGGCGTAGGCGGCATTAATGAAACCTGCCAGTGCAAAGAGTATCGACGTTAATACAAATACGGCAATTGTCACACTGTAACTGTGTATCTGAAAATCTGAAAAAAACATCGCGACGACGGTGACGGTTATTCCGACGATTATTCCTCGCGCAACGCCACCAGAAACAAAGCCCATCAATATAATACTATTAGGTAGCGGGGAGACCAGCATCTCTTCGACACTACGATGAAACTTGGCGCTGAAAAATGAGGAAACCACATTCGCATAGGCATTGGTTATTACCGACATCAAGATAAGACCGGGTACGATGTAATCCATGTATCTAAAGCCATCGATGTCACTGATTTGAGAACCAATCAATTCTCCAAAAATAATAAAATAAAGGCCAACTGAAATCACAGGCGGAAGAATGGTTTGTATCCATATCCTGATGAAGCGTAAATATTCTTTAACCATGATGGTTTTTAGTGCGACCATCTTTTGCGAGAAATTCATTTAATTATTGGTTCCTGTTTGCTTACCCAATGGCGTGACAGGTGTTTGTTTATTTTTGTCATTAAGCATGCCTATAAATAATTGCTCGAGCCGATTGGTTTTGTTTTTCATACTGACAACGTCGATGCCCAAACTTTTTAGTTGCTTAAATAGCGCTGTTATATTGGCACTACTGTTAGTTGAATTGGCAGTGTGAATGTCAGCTTCAAGCGTTGTGCTATCGAGTAACCTCATCGCGTAGTCACCGCAATGTGGTATATCATCGATAGGCTTTGCGAGATAAAGAATAAATGTTTCGACATGTAAGCGGTCTAGTAGCGAGCGCATTTTCGTCTGCTCAATCGTGATGCCATTGTTTATTATCGCGATGTTATTGCACAGGCTTTCAGCTTCTTCTAGATAGTGTGTGGTCAGGATAATGGTCGTTCCCTGTGTGTTTTGTTCACGTAAAAAGGCCCACATCGTGTGTCGTATTTCGATATCAACACCTGCGGTGGGCTCGTCTAAAATAAGTAACTTAGGGCGGTGCATTAACGCACGCGCAATCATCAGGCGGCGCTTCATTCCACCCGATAGCTCTCTTGCCATGTCGAATCGTTTATCCCAAAGTTTTAATTGCTTAAGATAAATCTCAGCGCGTTTGCTCGCCTCCGGACGATCGATGCCATAGTAACCTGCCTGGTTGATGAGGATTTCGCGGACGGGTTCGAAGATGTTGAAATTAAATTCTTGTGGCACTAAACCGATATGCATGCGCACGTCGGATGAATTGGCATCCAGATCGTGTCCGAAAACAGTTACTTTACCCGACGTTTTATTAACCAATGAAGAGATAATGCCTATGACCGTTGATTTACCTGCGCCATTTGGGCCGAGCAGGGCAAAGAAATCGCCGTCTTCTACAACAAGATCGACACCTTTAAGTGCTTCGACGCCATTATTGTATGTTTTTACAAGGTCTTTTATATGTAATGCGTTCAATGTGGATTATCGATGTTGTGAGTATGTTGTTTTTTAGGGCAGTGCAATGGTACAGTGTTTGTAATTGTAATACGAACGTCTAATTATTATGCAGGCTAGTTACATATATACATCAACAAATACAAGGTCAAGCAGGTATCGCCATGGGCACAAAAGGTGACGGTAATCGACAGCGAATTATAGTTGCAGCGGATAATCTTTTTTATCGGCGTGGTTATAATAAAACATCTTTTCAAGATATTTCCGATGCTACGGGTATACCACGTGGCAATTTTTATTATTACTTTAAAACCAAAGATGAAATATTGAATGCGGTGGTTGATACCCGTGTTGAAGAATTAAGTACTATGCTCAAAAGCTGTGAAATTCAAACAGACGATGCCAGAGAACGACTGCTGTTGTTTAGTAATATGCTCGAACGTAACCGTGATGATGTTATTGAATCAGGTTGCCCCATCGGTTCGTTATGTACCGAGCTAGCCAAGGACGCACCTGTTTTACATGATAAATCTCAACAGACATTTTTATTACTTCGTGACTGGATTAAACGACAGTTTGAGATTTTAGCGATTACAGATGCGGATAATCTGGCAATGGATCTGTTGGCAAAAATACAAGGCGCAGCAGTAATGAGTTGTGTATTCAACGATAGTGATTATGTAAATCGTAGTCATATTGAAATAAAACGCTGGATTAACGAGAAGACGCTAAATTAATCTCAGCAGCCACTTTCTAAAATGGTTATAAAAATATAGTTACGTTTTTAAAGGTTCATGAGAATGGATATATCTATCCAAAAAGCATACCTGTCTGCATTTAGAGGTAAATTTAGTTCGACTATGCGTTGGCATGACCTTGATGCCTTCTGGCAGGTGTTAAAAATGCATGCAGATGACAGATGGTATATCTATACGGTGGGTAAAGTTACACCGGAATTTACGGTAAACAAAACCTGTTTTTTAACTTTTATCGATAATATTGATTCACTGTTACACAAAAAACATAAAAAGGATTATTGTGGCATTGTTTATGTGGACAACAAGAATGCACCTGAATTTATAAAAATATACGATCCAAATAATCTTGGTGTCAGCTGCGGATTTAGTGATAATCCGCCGTTACCAGGTTGGATATTATCCAGGCTTCAGCTGGTAGATCTTAGCGTTGCATTGACGTCGTCGAGTGACCGAAAACGCTGGTGGCAGAAATTATTTCAGTAACGATTAGTAAGCTATCTAACGTTCACTGAAAGCATTATCAAAACCACGCGAGATAGGTCTTAATAAATAAGCCAGTATCGATTTTGCACCTGTTTCGATATTTGCCTGGACGGTCATGCCAGGAATGATTTTCATTATTTCGGGGTTATCACCAACCCATGCCTGACTTAAAGTGATCTCTGCGCGGTAATAAGGGTTATTTTTTTCGTCCAGATAAGTAGTAGCAGAAATTTGTTTTACCGTACCTTCGATACTGCCGAATCGACCTGAGTCGTAACTGTCTATTTTAACATCCGCGCTTTGTCCGATATGCACATGACCTACATCAATTGGCAGGATGCGCGACTCGACGATTAGTTCGTCATCCATCGGCACAATACGAAGAATAAGTTTACCGGGCTCCGCAACGGCGTTAATACTGTTTATTGATAGTGCCTGTATGATACCGCTTACAGGAGCGGTAACATTCAAGCGTTCTACTTTATCGTTTAAACGTACAAGTGTATGTTCAACTTCAGAAATTTCGGCAAGAGTGTTGCTTGATTCTATTTGTACCTCTTTTATAAATTGTAATTCAGCTTCTTTTTGTCGTTGTTGCGCTTCTGCTAATGTGGTTTTTGCTACATTGTAATTGTCCTGAAATTGTTGATACTCACGTACACTTTCTGATAGTTGAATTTGTGTTGTTAATAATTCATCGCGTGCTACTACACCGGTTTTGTTTAGACCTTTGCGGATATTAACTTGCTCTCTTAGCAGTTTAACTTCCTCCTTCATTATTTTTGATTGATTTAGCGATCGAAGTGCTTCTGATTTTTTTTGAGCAATCTGCTGTCCTATGACGAGTACTTTTTGCTTTTGGCTATTTAGTTGTGCATGGTAAGTCGTTAGTTGTTGCGTTGCTAGATTAGGGTAGTTTATTCCGGTATCACCAAAAATGGGGTTACGATTTTCAATCAAGGCATGTAAACGCTCCTGTTGTAATATTAACGAAGCGTATCTCACAGACATTTGTTCAAGATCAGATGTAGTGGCCGGTGGAGAAAAGCGTATTAATGATTGCCCCTTGTTAACGAAGTCGCCATTACGTACCAGTATTTCACTGACAATACCGCCTTCCAGATGTTGTACATTATGAATGAGATCGGCAGGAATAACTTCGCCACGTGTTGATGCTACTTCTTTTATCTGGGTGAGATGCGCCCAAAGTACAAGAGCAACAAAAAGCCCAGCGGTGAACATAATGGCAAAGTTAATAATTTTAATCGGTGTGACTTCTTCTAGTTGAATTGCCTGATTTAAATAATGCGCTCTAGCTCGCGGTAGCCCAGCGTTTGTGTTTTCTGAAAAAACGATATTGTTTTCTTTCACGAGATATTCTCCAGCATCATATTGATTACAGTATCTGTATCACCGGTAAATTTAACCATGCCATGTTCCATAAGTACTGCTTTGTCTGCAATTTTTATATGAGAAGGGCGATGGCTCACCATAATGATGGTGTGCTTACCTTTAAGTTTTTTAAGTTGTTTAATTAACCGTTGGTCACTGACATCATCGAGTGAGGCTCCGGGTTCATCGAGTAATAAAATTTTCGCGGGATTAACAAAGGCACGCGCCATAGAAAGAGCGCGTAAAAAACCTGGAGGTAAATGGTCGGCTGTGTTGTCGCCAACGCGTGTTTCAAAACCTTTGGGTAGCGAAATAATATCTTCGAGTACGCCTGCTTCTTCAGCAGCTCGACAAAGGTCACCATCGGTTGCCAGTACATTATTTAACCGCATGTTCTGTGCAATGGTTCCGTGAAATATATGTGTTACCTGTGGCACATATGAAATGGCACGTCGTAAATCCATGGCATTAAGTTGACGTATATCAAGATCATCAATAGAAAATGATCCAGCCTGTGGTCGGTACATGCCTGCGATTAATTTAATCAGTGTTGATTTCCCAGCACCTGTATTACCGCAGATAGCAATCATTTCGCCAGGTTTGACATCAAAACTAACGCCGAGCAGTGCAGGGTCTTCTTCAGGGCCATAACGAAAACTTACACGATCAATATTAATACGTCCTTCGAGTTGTGATAGTAATAAACTTGACTGGCCAGAATGTTGTTCAACTTTGAGATTCATCAACTGGTTTATTTGCTTGATAGATTTACCTAGTTGTTGAAATTTGAAGTAAGATAAAAAAGCACTTTGCAATGGTGAAAGTACACGCCAAATTAAAGCCATAGTTGCAATGAGTGCGCCGATTGTCATGTCACCATCGATTACCATGATTGTGCCAAAACCAATGGTGGCGGCTCCGGCTAATGTCATAAGCGTTTGTGAAATGCTATTTAATACGCTGCTTGCGATAAACGTTTTATAACTCGCCATGACTGAATCGCCGGACGTTTCACGGAAACGTTCCCACCATACCGATTCACCGCCGATAGCTTTGATTTCATCTCTACCGTCCATGCTCTGCATCAACATGCGTTGTTTGTTGGTTTTAGCAACACCAGACTGTAATACCGTGGAGCTTGTATGAGGTAGCCAGAAACTACCAAAAACGATATAAATGAGAATGACAGCGACAGGTATTAAGGCCAACCAACCTGCAAGTAAAGCAATGACGCTAATAAATAATATTGCGAAGGGAATTTCAAGCGTCATTGCAGCATTAGGTCCAGTGAAGAAATCGCGTACTGAATCAAACTGTTTTAAACGAGAGAGCTGAGAAGCAACGGTGGAACGTTCTGTGAAAACCGGCGGTAAAAACAATAATTGTCGGAATGTTTCTGTACCGATTAGATAGTCTATTCTGCCAGCAATTGAGCCGAGTAATTGTGCTCTTAAATAACGTAAGATTAAATCGGCTACAAGCAATACCGCTACGCCAGCAATTAGATATGGCAGTGTCTCAGATGGTTTTGCACCGATGACTTTGTCATAAATGACCATAATAAATAAAGGTACAGCCAGTGCAACCAAATTAATCAGGCAGGTCATTGCTAACAGATGAACAATTAAGTGTTTGAAACGACTTACTAATTTATAGAACCAGGTGTCACCCGCATCATTAATTGTCATACCGTGACTTGGATGTGTATCCGTAAAGACGTATGCAGTACCGCCTACATCAGTTGATTTTATGGTTTCATACTTTCCTGTCTGGGCATTAAAACTGCTTATATTATTATTTTCTCTGTTAAGTAAAACATGCACTTCTTCTTCATCTGTTATGAATAAACAGGGGTACAATTCTGGTTTTATATTTTGCAGTCGTAATTTTTTTGGGGAGCTGTTATAACCTATGGTAACGAGTATATTTCGCAGATCGATTAAATCCAACTGATCTGAAAAGTGTGGCAGAGCCTCTAATAATTCGCGAGCGTAGTTATGCCATCCCAGTTCTTTAAGTAACGGAATAATACATGAGGCATAGGGTGAATCATCATGAAACTCATCAAGCTTATCATTACGTAATGCTTCAGCCAGACGTTCAGAAAATGGCACAAAGGGTGGTTTGTCTTCCGTGTCTTCATATGCTGCAGTATTTATATTGGTGACGTTCATTTTTATACCTACACGCTGGCGGCGATATTATTGTTTTGACGTAATGTTTCATTTTTCGTTTCTATAAGATTTTTATCTTGTAAGACGAAATGACGATTACATAATTTAAGAAAAGAGGGGCGATGAGAAACAATAACCAGTGTTTTATCTTGTTTGAATTTTTCGATAAATTTAATAAGCTTAGCGTCATTTTTGATATCAAAGTTTGCGTTGGCGTCATCGAACAACATAATCTTAGGGTTACCAACGAGAGAGCGAACCATAATGATTTTTTGACGCACACCTTCAGATAAGGTGTCTACTGCTGCGCCGCCAACTTGCGTGTCAAGGCCAGAGGGGAGACGTGTAAGAATCTCATCTAAACCTAATATTTTCGAAAGCTCGATAGCCTGACTGATAGCCTTACCTTCGCGATACAATGTCATGTTTTCAAGTATGGTCCCTTCAAACAATAAACCATATTGAGGAACGATACCTATTTGTGCTCGTAGAAATTCAAATTCGTATTCAAAAATATTTTTTTCATCGAGAATTACTTCACCCTTGTTAGGGCTCAGGAATCCAGACAAAAGTGAAAGTAATGTTGATTTTCCTACACCGTTATTTCCAGTTATGGAAATGCTATCACCTGCATTGATATGTAATGAAACATCTTCAAATAGATTTTCTTCTTGCGAGGGGTACTTGAACGTTATATTTTTTAATTCTATTTTTCCGTGAATGCCCTCTTCGGGTTCATAGTTGCCTGATTTTTCTTCTGCGATGGAATATAGCTCAGCGACTTTTTCATGTGCAAGTCGTACGGTTTGGTATTGTGTCCATATATTCATGGCGTTTAAACCTGGTTGCAAAACTCTACTCGACAGCATCGTTCCAGCTGCAAGTGCACCAATAGTTAAAGCGCCGTCAATAACGTATATACTGCCAATACTGGCAAAAACAGACCACGGCCAGTTGTGAAATAGTTGCGCCAATACCTTGAACAGTGCTATTGATTTTAGCTAACTCGCTTACACTCTCTGCTGATTGTTTTTGCAAGCGTTCATAACGTCGAAGCATTAATGCTTCCATTGCCATCGATTTAATGGTGTGTATTCCGGTAAGTGTTTCGACGATAAAGTTTTGCCGTCTTTCTTCCATTGTTGAGCGTTGCTTTAAAGCTGCGTGTAAATGATTGCCTACTTTTGACGACACCGCAAAGAAAATACCCAACAACACTATGGGGATAAGAATAAGTGGCCCAGCAATTACCCAGATTAATGCCAGGAATATAAATACAAAAGGTAAATCTATTGCTAGCAGTATCGACTGGCTAGAATAAAACTCCTGGATTTTTTCTAAGGCATACATTTTATCGAGATAAAAACTCGTAGGTCTACTGCTGTAAGCAGTAGATTCTGCATCAAGAATATGATTCATCGCATGTAAGCTTTCGCGATGGTCAAAACGCGCACCTTCCCAGCTCAATAGTGTCGAACGGAATATTTTTAGAAAACCGTCGATAATAATCACCACAATAAGGCCAGTCATTAATACATAAAATGATTCCATGGCCTGGTTAGGAATGATTCGATCGTAAACTTGAAGAATAACGATAGGCAGGCCGAGAGCAAGTATATTAATCATTAATGAAGCGATTAAAACACTTGGCCGGCGCCATGTATCTGGCGTCTGAAGTTGACGTTTTTTGAAATTTTTTCGCATTAATTTACTCTACTTGCTCGTCGATTATTCATTGCTAATCTATGGAGGTTTGGCTTGTTATCGGCAAATAATTTATTTTCTTGAACAAGCCAAAAGTAATTATTAACCTAATAATTAAAATACTTTAAAGAAATCCAATACCTAGTCGATAGGCGTGTGTGTAGAGCTGCGCCTGGTATAAAGCAGGACGGTGTTCATTTTTCTTTTAAGGTATTGATGATGGTAGATAAAAATAATTCGACGTCTGATGATTCTATTGCTCAAAAGTCCTCTGAAGAACTTTTTTTAAAAGGTTCTGATCAGGCTGAAACGCTGCGTAAGAAGACAGATGATGATGGTCTTAAACTCGAAGATTCGCAGGAAGAATTAACACTACAAAATATTCAGTTAGGTAGTGAACAACGTGAAGATATTGATAGAAATAGTATAGATAAAGGTTCCAGTAAGACTTCAAATGAATCTTTTGATATTAAGTCTGCACCGAACATTAAAGAACCATCTTCACAAACAGAGGGTGATCAAAGTAAGCTGTTAGAGGAAAATTCATTTAATTTTTCATCGCCTAATCAACAATCAGAAAATAACAACAATGATCAAGATACAAGACGTGTCCTCTTAAATTCAGAACAACACGAACAATCGCAGGAAACTGTACAAGTTACTGATGACAATGTGGACACACGGATTATTGATCCTGTGGTGAGTAACGCTGGTACTAACTTTCCTGATGACATAGCTGATAGGAGAATTGAAGATCTTGCAAATCGTGCGCCAGATGCGGGTGAAGATACTTTGTTTAATGTCGATGAGGGTGCTTCTTTATTGAGTGGTCAGATTGTTGCGACGGATGCTAATACAACCGATGTTTTGAGTTATAAGGTAGTTGATGGTGTAGATCTACCTGAAGGTTTTACCTTTTCGTTAGATGGTAGTTGGCAGTTTGATGCACAAAATGAAGCATATGATCATTTAAATGTCGGTGATTCTATAGTCCTTACTGTTCCAATAATTGTGTCGGATAATATTGGCGCTAGCGACACAACGCTTATCAAAATTACAATATCGGGTACTAACGATGCACCTGTTGCAGGGGCTTCGGTAGCTAGCAATGTTGATGAAGGCTCGACGTTACTATCAGGGCAGCTATTGTCAACAGATGTCGATGATGGTGCAACAGCGAGTTGGAGTACAAGTAATACACCGTCGGGTTTTATATTAAATAATGATGGTTCTTATTCATTTGATCCTGGCGATAATGCTTATGAGCATTTAAACGTTGGTGATAATCAAGTCATTAGTATCCCGGTTACCGTTACCGATGATAATGGTGCAACGGATACAAGTCAGATACAGATTACGATTTCGGGTACTAACGATGCACCGGTTGCGGGAACTGCGATAACGGCATCGGTTGCTGAAGGATTAGCCGTAATCAATGGTCAGTTATCGTCAAGCGATGTGGATGATGGTGCAACAGCTACCTGGTCGACAAGCAGTACACCAGCAGGATTTGTCTTAAACGCTGATGGTTCTTACTCGTTCGATCCTGCAGACAGTGCATACGATCACCTTAACGTTGGTGATAGTGAAGTTATTACTGTTCCGGTAACGGTGACGGATGACAATGGCGCAACGGATACAAGCCAAATACAAATCACAGTAAGCGGTACCAATGATGCGCCAATAGCGGGTGCACATGTTAATGCTGCTATGGATGAAGGCAGTGCGATTTTCAACGGTCAATTAAGCTCAGTGGATGTGGACGATGGCGCGACGACCACGTATACAATTACCACGGGTAATACAGCGCCTGATGGTTTTGTACTAAACGCTGATGGGTCTTATGGATTTGATCCGGCTAACAGTAGTTACGATCACCTTAATGTGGGTGACAGTGAAGTCCTTACTATTCCTATAACGGTAACGGATGACAATGGCGCAACAGATACCTCACAGATACAGATTACGCTATCCGGTACCAATGATACGCCTACTGCTATAGTGTTTTCAGGTGGTGTGGTGAATGAAAATGCACCTGCCAATACCGTTGTGGCTCAAATGACGACACAAGATGTCGATGATAATGAAACATTTACTTATTCTATAGTGGATGACCCTTCAGGGTTTTTTCAGGTTTCAGGTGACCAGATAATAGTGAAGTCAGGTGCTGACATTGATTTTGAAGATTCTCAATCTCATGATGTAAGTGTTCAGGTTACTGATGCCAATGGTCTTAGTTATACACAAACTGTTTCGATAACAGTAAGTGATATTAATGAAGCGCCAACGGATATTGTTTTTGACTCAGTTGGTGACGTTCAACAAACAGCATTAAGAGTTAACGATAATGGAGCCAGTAATGAGTACGCTTCGATTTCGAATTTTGATGATTTTCCGACGACAGCGATAACACTGGAATTACAGATTAATTCTGATATGGCAGATACCAGCAGTATCGCCTTTGCATCTTATGCGACGGATGGCAGTAATAATGAATTTTTATTGTTCCCAAACGGTGGTGGTAATTTAGAAATATACATTAATGGTTCTGCGAGAAACACAGGCATTAGCGCATCCGACCTTATCGATGGTGATACGCATCAGTTATCAGTGACATGGGATAGTCAGAGCGGCGCATTGAACGTTTATGTTGATGGTGTTGAAGAATATTCGGGCACACACCAGCAGGGTAGTCCTATCACTGCTGGCGGTACATTAATTTTCGGCCAGGAACAAGACAGTGTTGGTGGTAGTTTTGATAGTAATCAAATTT